>CAMDVP010000058.1 GCA_945877525.1 uncultured Clostridia bacterium
CCACGCCCAGGGGGCCGTAGTCCCAGGTATTGGCCAGGCCGCCGTAAATTTCGCTGCCGGAAAAAATAAAGCCGCGGTTTTTGCACAGCGCGACCAGCTTGTCCATTGTCAGTTCCGCCATGGTACAATCCCTCCCAAATGATTGTCAATCCTTTGTATCATAGGCTTTTTCCTAAGGTTTGTCAAGGGCTGGCGGCGTGAAAAACGGCGGAGGGCCACAGACGCGATCGGGCAAACTGCCTGCGGTGCGAAGGCCGTTGCCCTTTCGGAAATACTGACCGCATGGGGTCAGATGAAAACCAAGGTGCTCTCCGGGAAGATTCCCACCGGAGGAATACGTCCGCAGGTATGGCCGTTATCCTCAATGCGACACGACCAGTTGATGGCCGCATATTCCGCCGAACCTGTTCAGTGGTTTCACCTCCAATCTACCCGAAGAACAACAAAAGGCTCTGCCAACTTACCCTTCAGAAAGTCAGCAGAGCCTTTGTTCTACCTCTGTGATCAGGATGGATGCTCCTGTAAGCTGTTCAGTTCATCCAATGGGGAAGATCTAAAGGGTCGGAGCAGATGTTATCATTTTGCTGGCAGAACAAGGAACTGTGCTGTGCAGAACCAGTGGTTGTAAGGGCTTGCGGGACACGAGAGTCGCAATCGGCTTATTCCCACTCGCTCCTGGCAAAGCCATCTTAAACGATTTTGTTAGGCTTATTTAGCTCACATTATCCACATTCGTCATATTCCATCCTTTAGGATGGGCTATCCGATTTTGTGTTGCCAAAGTGTTGCCACGCTTGACACTTGTAGTATAACAGTTCTGAACACAAAAGTCAAGCAAATATGTTTTGCTTCCACAAAGCTCTTATTTTCAGTACACGTATCAATCGGGGTTTGACAGTGCAGGTGTTCAGTAAAGCCCGCTGTCTGCAAAAGTGCGCAGACAGCGGGCAGCAGAATCAGCCGATCACATGGTATTCCGCCAGCAGCTTTTCAATATCGGTGCCGTGAATACGCTTGAGCAATTCATGCACGGCTGCTTTCTCCTTCATGCCCAGCTTCATCTCGGTGAGAGGACGGCCATCCCGCAGCATGACAGAGGCGTTCAATAGATCGCGCACATCGTATGTGCTGCCCCATACTTCGGGCACGCCCCGATCCACGTTCAGCAGGGTATAGACCGCTTCCATCCCGGTGCGCATGGAGTATTCGGTGGTGAAAATGGTATCCCGCTTGGTTTCGGCAAACTGGCCCAGGAAAGCGAAGTTGACGGCTCCCTGGGGAACCACGTCGGGCCTGTCGCCCTTTTCGCGGGGCATAAAGAAGGCGGTGATGTAGGGCATCATGACGGGCACAGTGTTGGCGCTTTCTTCCGCCAGTTTGGGGATATCCTTCTCCGGCACGCCGATGTGGTACAGCCATTCCATGCAGATTTCCTTGCCGGTACATTCCCGCATGGGCTTTTGGATGTAATTGCCGGGCTTATCGGTGAACAGGCCATATACCCATACCAGGCACTGATCCTTGGGCTGATTGCGGAACTGGGGCTGGCGGTTGATGGTCCAGCTCATGAGCCAGCCGGAATCCTTCACCGTTACGATCCCGCCGGTGACTACGCCGCCGGAGAAGGGATCGCGCTTGCAGATACGCTCAATATAGGGAATGATGCGGTCATCCAGGGTGGTTACGGTGGCGCTCATCCAGTTGGTCTGTTCGGGATCAAAGCAGAATTTGTCGGGATGGCCGAAGGAGGAGTCCTGGGCCGCGATGCGCCGCCACATATCCCAGCCGCCGCCTTCCTTGATTTCCGTGCGGAAATCGGCGGGCATATTCTGGCTGCCCATGGTGGAGTTTTCAACGCAGCCGCCATTGGTGATGAAAACAAAGTCGTCATCCGTCAGCATGATGAAATCCTGCTGGTCGTTGCGCAGCACTTCGATGGAAGTAGCGTGCTTGCTGCCATCCGCTTTGATGTCAAATTCCACATTGACCACTTTCGTGCTGTAATGGAACTGCACGTCATGGCTTTCCAGGTAACGCACCATGGGCAGGATCATGGACTCATACTGGTTGTACTTCGTGAAGCGCAGAGCCTTGAAATCAGGCAGGCCGCCGATATGATGAATGAAGCGTTTAATGTACAGCTTCATTTCCAGGGCGCTGTGCCAGTTTTCAAAGGCGAACATGGTGCGCCAGTACAGCCAGAAATTGCTGTTCAATACTTCATCATCAAAGAAATCGGTGATCTTCTTGTTGTACAGTTCTTCATCCGGGGTGAAGAACAGGTGCATGATCTCCATCGCGCCTTTATCGCTGATGGCGAATTTGCCGTCGGTGTGGGCGTCCTGGCCTCTATTCTCCGTAGCGCGGCACAGGCTGAAATTGGGGTCCTTCTTGTTCAGCCAATAGTATTCGTCCAGGACGCTGACGCCCTCGGTTTCGATGGATGGGATGGAACGGAACAGATCCCACATGACCTCGAAGTGATTGTCCATTTCCCGGCCGCCCCGCATGACGTAGCCCACGCCAGGGTATTCATACCCGTCACAGGCGCCGCCGGGGATGGGGTCCTTTTCAAAGATGTGGATGCGCTTGCCTGGCATTTGGGCATCCCGCACCAGATAACAGGCGGCGGTCAGGGCCGCCAGACCGGTGCCGATGATGTAAGCGCTCTTGTGTTCCACACCCTCGGGCTTTTCGGGACGGGCAAAGGCTTCGTAATTACCGCTGGAATAATACATGATGGTTCCTCCTTTTTTGTCGATTGGTTCAGGCGACGGTTTTATCATAGCGGGCAGAATTTGAAAATGCTATTTGCAGACCGGGTGATTTGATAAGATTCTGTACAGCCGCGTCTTTCTGTCAGAGATTACGTAGCCTTGTGTTTACAAAGGTATTTGCATACGTCGCCCACCGTTTCAAATCGCACGGTATCCTCCAATTCGATTTGAAACGTATCTTCTATTTCCATGAGCAGCAGCATCCCGCTCATGGAGTCCAGGCCCAAATCGGCCTGCAGTCTGCTCTCCATTTTCACTTCCTTCGGATCAATGCCCGGCGCTACTTCCAGCAGCAGTTCCATCAGCTTCTGTTCCATAACTTTTCCCTCACTTTTTCCGAATGATTTTCAGGCTGGCGCTTTTTTCAAAAGGTTCGTGCCGGATCAAAATGCGGGCAGGCCGCATGGTGGTCGGCAAGGTATCGCTGATCCGTTTCATCTCCTGTTCCAGAGTTTCATCCGTCACATCATCAATGGGAAACACCTCTAACTGGATAGCCGGGCGGCCTGCGATTTCTGTTTCCGATACAAGGCAATCCTGAACACAGACGCTGCGATAAAATACTTCTTCCACTTCCTCCGGAGATACGTTTTCCCCGTTGCCCAGGATGATCAGGTTCTTGATCCGCCCAATGATGTGAATAAATCCGTCCTCATCGACCCGGGCAAGATCGCCGCTTTTCAGCCAATCGCCGTCAAAAGCCGCCCTGGTAGTCGCTTCATCCTTCCAATAGCCGCTGAACAGCATATCGCCCTTCACCTGCAATTCGCCGTTCACGATCCGGGCTTCCTGGCAGGGGTACTGCCTGCCGACGGAATCCGGGTGGGTTTCCTGCTCCAGATTGCCGCAGACCAGGTTGGCCGTTTCCGTCATGCCATAGCCGGACAGCACACGGATACCGTATGGCTTAAAGCTGTACATCAGCCTCTCCGGCACCGGAGCCGCCCCGCAGATGATTAACTTCAATCTTCCGCCCAAGGCTTGAACGCCCCGCTTTTGCGCGACGGTCAGCATCATTTCCGCCATCCCCGGTACGGCGATCATGGTGGTGGGTTTTGCACGGGCCATTTCCTTGAACAGATCCCGCATATTCCCGCAAACCGCCATGTGGGAGCCGGTATAGAGGCCGGACAGCATACTGAAAACCATGCCGAATACGTGGGTAAAGGGCAGAGCCGCCACCATGGTTTGGCCAAACATCGTGCCGTCCCGATAGGTGCCGTTCAGCGCGCCCCGCATAATGGCACCATGATTCAGCATCACGCCCTTAGGCGTGCCGGTGGTGCCGCCGGTAAAAAAGATGGCCGCACAGTCATTTTTCGTCACGAAGGCGGGAGGCTCGCCATTTCGTTCCAGAAAATACGCAGGAACAATCGGGATACTCAAGCTGTTGGTTTTTTCAATGAGTGTCGGGCCTGTAATGATCGCTTTTAACTCATAATGCTGCACGGTATGAATGAGTACGGCTTCGGACAGCGCGGATGGCAGCATGACGGCTGTGTATCCTGCTGTCGTCAAGGCCAGGAACCATTCTACGGCGGCGATGCTGTTGGTATCGAACAGGCCCACATTGCACCGCGGCGGCAGATGCAGCTCCTCCAGCACATGGCGACGGCGTGACACACGGAGGGCAAGCTCGCTGTAACTGACCGCCTGATTCTGATCAGACAGGGCGATACTGTCACCGTAATGATCGGAGATGTAATCCAGGAACTGTACGGTGGTGGATAGGTAAGGAATGGCGTTTCTTTCTTCCAACGGCAGATGCTCTTCAAAGTAATGCATGGCGCAACACCCCTTTTGATGAATTGGTTTCTACGGCTTCATGTTATCTGTCTTTGATCGGAAAAACCATACACAAACAGGCGGCCTTGCTCAAATTCTGAACAAGACCGCATGTTTGATGAAAGAAGATGATTATGCTTTTTTCGCTTCGTACCGGCTCATGTTTTCCAAAGAATTATGGAAATCGCCATGGATCATGGCCGCTGTCGTAGCGGACACCTCCTGGGGGGCCGCCGCCATATTCTGCTGTATCCATTCCATCACAACGCCCATGAAAGCATAAGCGTAGAAAATCGCCACCCTATGCTTTCCTTTTTCACTGATCTTGATGCCCGCCGCCTGCTCCTCTACCACGGGCAGCAACAGCGCTTCCACCTCCCGGCGCATATACCTTTCCACCAGCTCCCGATCAATGGCGCGGTATGCGTTCAGGATCAGGGATTGATTGTTTTTGAGCACGATCAACAAATCAAGAAAGCCTTGCTGCCAATTATGATGGGTACGGTTATCGGCAATAACAGTGTGCATCGTTTCCTGGAGCGTCCAATCCGCCAGATCATAAATATCCTTGAAGTGATAGTAGAAGGTCATCCGGCTGATCCCGCACGCCTCCGTAATATCATTGATGGTGATTTTCGTGATCTGCTTTTTCTGCAAAAGCTGTTTTAGGACGTTTGCGAGGGCTTGTTTGGTGGCATCGCTTTTCATGATCCGCTTCCTCCTTCAAAACGGGTCGGGCGAAAAATGCTGTCATCAGTTTACTGTAAATCCGTGCGAATGATATAAACAGTTACGGTCTTCATGTTTTCGGGACGCAGGTCATAGCCACTGTTTTGCGCGTTGTCGCGGGTTTCTTCATAAATGCGCAGCGCCTTGGGCAGATCGTCTGTCACGTAGGGCAGCAGCTTTTCCGCCACTTCCTTCTCGGCATCGGTCAAGGTATCCTTGAATTTTTGCGTCCCATCCGTATGCAAGGCGGCAGCGCCATCTTTGAATTCCACGGTGCCATCGTAGAGGGAATCAGCGCCTTCGGAGAGCGAGGCAGCGCCGGTGGACAAAGCAGCCGCCCCAGTGGACAAAGTGGCAGCGCCGGCGTTCAGCTGGGTCAACCCGGTATGCAGCTGGGAAGCGCCAGCAGCGGCCTGGGCCACACCGTCCGTATAGGGTTTGAGGCCCGTCACGAAGGTGTTGATTTGATCCAGCTGCGCTTTCAAAGCGGTCAGGCTTTCATACGCTGTTTGGGCGGCTGAGAGCTGGGCGACGATGGTTTCATCGGAAGAAAGATAAGCTGCTGTATGATCCTGGATCAACTGTTCGATCTGCTGCTGTACGGCAGCGTCGATCTGAGCCTTTATTTCCTCGGTTGCCATCTGCTGTTCGACAGCAGCGGTGATTGCGGCGGCCTGTTCAGACGATACGAGACCAGCCTGCACCGCTTGGGCGTATTGCTCCGATGTCATATTCTGCCCGGCAGATTGCAATACAGCCGCCAGCACCTTATCCTGAACAGCCGTTTCCACAGCGGATCGCACCTGATCAGTGTTTTTTTCCACCTGGGCCCGTACTGCCGTTTCCACCTGGGCTTGAGCGGACGCACGCAGGGTTTCGGGGTTCAGCTGGAGCAGCACCGCATCCAGCACTTCAGCGTAGTTTTCCGCTGTCAGTTCGGGAATTTCGATTCCAGCAGCGTCCAGGCCGGAAGCGGAAAGCTGTGCATTGGCAGAGGAAAGGATCGCTGCAAAAATCGTCTGTGCTCCGTTATTCAGCGCTTCATTATTGGCAATGATGGTCGCAAGGCCCGTATCAAGGGATGCAGCGCCTCCTTCCGCATCCGCCGCTCCGGTGGACAGCGTCAAAGCCCCGGCAGCCAATTCTGCTGCGCCGGTGTTTAACTGAGCTGCTCCATCCCTCAGGGCGGAAGCGCCGTCTGACAGCTGCGCAGCGCCGTTCGCCAACGTCTCAGCTCCATCGTTTAGTTGCGTCAAGCCGTCATTCAGCTCATTGATCTTTGGAACAATGTCCTTGGTCTTTCCGCTGGTTTCGGGCAGGGTTTCGCCGCTTTGCAAAGCGGTCAGAAGCGTTTTGGCCTCGTCCAATTCTGTGTGAAGATCCAGGTCGATCCGGTCATCCAGTTCTTTGCAAGCTGCGTCGATGGGATCGGAGGTGGTTAGGGTCAGCAGCCAATTCAGCTCCGCATGATCGGCGTGGAAGGCAGCCGAAAAGGAGGTGGGCAGCTTCAATTCCGCGTCTATGCCGGGCACGGCCCAGCCCACCAGCACCTGACGGCCCAGGACGGTGATCGCAGCGGCATTTTCCAGCCTGAGATCGGTTACGCCCTCCTCTGGCAGCGGCAGTACGGTCACAGCAAGGGCGGGAAGCGGCTCGTTCGTTTGATAGGCGACGGTCAGCACCGCTTCGCCGATTTTGTCCTTCAGGCTGTCCACAGTAATTTCTTCCCCGTCCAGCGTCAGGGTCACAACGGGCAGGATGGCGGGCGTTTTGTCTGATGTGCCTTCATAGGTAATGTCCTTGCCCTGGGCCTGCCAGGTCAGGGTTTCACCGTCCAGGGTGAAGGTCTCTTTTCCGCCAACATTCTGGATGGCGGTCAGCAGCGTCCGATCCACGATTTCGTCCAGCCCATCGGCGTTTTCCAGATGGATGTTGTCAGTGACGCTTTTCACCGTACCGTCCGCAGCGGCGACAACATACACCCGTTCATGCTTGGTATTCTCCGCCAAACCGGGCACGCAGCCCAGCACCATGATGGCGGTCAGCAGCAGCGCAACGATCTTTTTCATACTCGATCCTTCCTTTCTTTTTATCGGGCAGCTTTCATATCAAGGGTAGAATGCACGATGATCTTATCCAGGAGCAGCAGCATCGCAGGCAGGAGCAGCAGCACCACAGCCACGCTCAGCAGCGCTCCTCTTGCGATCAGGCGGCACATGGAGGAAATGATGTCCACATTGGAATATAGGCCCACACCGTAGGTGGCGGCGAAGAAGCCCAGGCCGCTGACCAGCACGCTTTGCGCGGCGGAGGATACGGCTTTTTCCACAGCCTCTTTTTTGTCCATGCCGGACAGGCGGTTCTGCTTATACCGGGTGGTCATCAGGATGGCGTAGTCTACCGTAGCGCCAAGCTGAATGGTGGAGATCAGGATGGGCCCCACGAAGGGCAGCTCCGTGCCTGTGTAATACGGAATGCACAAGTTAGCGGCAATCGCCAATTCTATAATTGCCACCAGCAGCACCGGCAGAGAGAAGGACTTTTGCACCAGCATGATGATCACGAAAATGGCGATGATGGAAATCAGGCTGACCACCGTGAAATCGTGATCGGTGCAGGCGATCAGGTCCTTCGTGCAGGGCGCTTCGCCGATCAGCATGCCGCCCTGGTCATATTTCTTCAAAATCTCGTTCAGGCTGTCGATTTGGGCATTGACTTCATCGGAGGAAATCACATAAGAGGAATTGATCAGCATCAGCTGATAGCGTTCTCCTTTTACCATGGACAAAACATCTTCGGGAAGGATGGATTCCGGAATGCCCGCACCCAGTAGGCTGTCGATGCCGAATACGCTCTTGACGCCGTCCACCTTTTCCATTTCAGCGGTCATATCACGCACATCTTTTTGAGAAACGTCGCTGTCCACCAGCAGCAGGTGGGTGGTGGCCATATCGAAGGTTTCTTCCAATTTCTTGTTGGCGATCACTGACTTCAGTTCCGGCGGCATCACCTTGCTCATGTCATAGTACACATTCACATGGTTGTAGCCATAGAAGGCCGGGAAGATCATGATTACCAGCACCAAAGCCAACACCTTATAATGCTTGACCACGAATCGCCCGATGCCGCCCACGTCGGGCAGCAGGGGCTTGTGGCTGGTCTTTTCAATGGGCTTGTCAAAGAGCCGGATCACGCAGGGCAGCAGAACCACCGTCCCCAACACACCCATCACAACGCCCTTGCTCATGACGATGCCCAAGTCGCGGCCCAGGGTAAAACTCATGAAGCAGATGCTCACGAAGCCTGCAACGGTGGTCAGACTGGAACCGAGAATTGAAGTAAAGGTCAGATGAATGGCCTCCGCCATGGCCTCGTCCTTATCGGCGGTCAGGGCCTTTTGCTCCTTGTAGCTGTGCCACAGGAATATGCTGTAATCCAGGGTGACGCCCAGCTGCAGCACGGCGGCCACGGCCTTGGTGATGTAGCTGATTTCCCCCAGGAAATAGTTGCTGCCCAGGTTCCACAGGATGGAAACACCGATGCAGGCCAGGAAGATCAGGGGCAGCAGGAAGCTGTCCATGGTGATCATCAGCACGATGACGCACAGGGCTACGGCGATGCCCACGTAAATCGCTTCCTGATCCTCCACCAATTGCTTGGTGTCGGTGACCACAGCGGACAGGCCAGAAACGAAGCATTTTTCGCCCGCTGCTTTCCGCACCTGGTTGATGGCTTCCATGGTTTCCTCGGAGGAGGAGCCTTCATCAAAGAACACGGCGGAGAGCATACAATCGCCCCGCTGGAACATTTCCCGAATATCCGAGGGAATGATCTCCATGGGGAACATGCCCTTGGTGATGGAAGCGAAGCCGATCACGCTGTCCACATGGGGAATATCCTTGAGGGCGTTCTCCATGTCGGCCTGCTCAGAAATGCTCATACCCTCCGTGACCAGCAGGGAAAAAGCGCCTTTTCCGAAATCCTGAAGCAGGATTTCCTGGCCCTGCACCGTTTCCAGGTCCTGGGGCAGATAATACAACAGGTCATACTTGGTTTTCGTTGCGGCCATGCCAAGGATGGAGGGCACAAGCAACAGCAGACACACCACGATGACCAGGATTCTGCGTTTCACCAATCCCTTTGTGAATCCTTTCACATCTGTTACCTCCCAACACACTTACTTTTTCAAAACATAGTGTTGACTATCTCAACGTAACGAATTATAATCATTTATGTGATTGATTTCAATAATCAATTTGATTATCAATCGTTTGTTAAACAACACTAAACGTCCTGAAAAAGATTATCGAACAAAAAACCTTGGAATTGTTGAGAAAGAAGGCTGAAACCATGATGAAATCCCCTGCGGCGACAGAGAAAAAAGAAGACCGCCGGGTGCGGCGGACAAAAAAACTGCTGACCCAGGCACTGACCCAATTATTGCAGGAGAAGCAGATCAACGAAATCACCGTCAAAGAGCTGACCGATCTGGCGGACATGAACCGGGGTACCTTTTACTTGTATTATAAGGATATGTTCGACATGCTGGAGAAGATCGAGGACGGGATGTTTGAGGCGCTGGACGCCATCGTATCCCTGCACGAACACGACGACGTGAGCCAGCAGACCAAACCCATTCTGCTGGATCTCTTCCGCTTCATCGAGGATAACCAGGAAATGTGCCGGGTGCTGCTCAGCCCCCACGGGGATATGAATTTCCTGCACAGGCTGAACGAAGTAGTGCGGGAAAAATGCCTGAAGGCATGGCCCAACATCCGAAAGGAAAAAGGTGAAGCGGATTTCGATTACCATTACAGCTTTGTGGTGTTTGGCTGCGCCGGGATCGTTCGCGCATGGGTCAACCGCAATTGCCCCGAATCTGCCGAAAAAATGGCGGAAATGGCTTATGGCATGATCCTCCGGGGAAATTTGGCGGACGTATAAAGCGCTGCATAGCAAAGGAGGAAATGATTTTGGATTTTTCTCTCGCCGCGTCCTATCTTCTCTTATTCTTTACGGCGTCCTTCCTGGGATGGTGCATGGAAGTGATCTGCAAGCTGATCCAGTTTGGGCGATTTATCAACCGGGGCTTCCTGATCGGTCCCTGGTGTCCGATCTATGGGTTCGGCACAGTGTTGATCACACTGCTTTTGAGCAGGTTCACCGATGATCCGCTGGCTGTTTTCGCCCTGGCGATGCTGCTGTGCGGCACGCTGGAATACCTGACGAGCTACATCATGGAGAAGGCGTTTCACGCACGGTGGTGGGATTATTCCGCCAAGAAATTCAACCTGAACGGCCGTGTGTGCGCCGATACGCTCATTCCTTTCGGCCTATTGGGACTGGGTATGATTTATTTTGTAAAGCCTTATCTGTTCCATCTCTATGGCCTGATGAGCGAAATGGCCATGCAGGCTGTTTGCATCGCACTTCTGATCCTGTTCCTCACGGACACGGTGATTTCCAGCTTCACGCTGCTTCGCCTCCGCCGTCATGCCGCCGCTTTGGACGGCGACAGCACGGAGGACATCACCCGTGCGGTGCGCAGCGCGCTCTCCGCCCAGCCCGTCCCGATCCGGCGCATCCTGCGGGCATTCCCGGATGCCAGCATTTATAACCGTCGCGTGATTGCTGCCATGAAGGAAAGAAGAAAGAAACTGGAAAATGAAATCAAAGAAACAAAAACCAGAGACAAAACGGCCCTGGAATTGAGAGAGAAGAACTTGCAGGATACCTTATCGCAGTATGCCGAAAAGCTGAGGAAATAATAGGAATCAGCATAGCAGACAAAGCTGTATGCCGATTCCTTTTTAAGCTATCTTATCTTTGGCAGGAACAAAGTGAAAGCAAGGATCAACGCAGATACCATACAGACAATTTGATACCACGATAAGCCGATCCATACCTGCTGCCCCGAAGTGCCCACGGCAGATGCCAGAATCAGCGCCGCGCAAACCAAGGCGGCGCATATTTTTTGCACCAAGGTCCGCGCCAGCTTCTCCGTATCTTCGCCCGGGTGAACATCGACCCCGATTCGTCCGTCGCCTTTGAGCCCTGTGCGCAGGGTATCTGAAACCAAGGCGGGAATATCCAGCGCTTTATAGGCACTTTCATACAGCGCTCGCGCGTCCCTTTGCAGATTGCCGCGCAAGTCAAAATCTTTCAGGAACTTTTTTCTGATCCGGGCTGTAGCCACCTGGGTCACGCTAATGCCCGGCGCAACGTCCACCACCACGCCTTCCACGGTGGCAAGTCCGCGCACCAGCATGGATAAACCGCCGGGCATTCCGATATGGTTTTTCTTCATGATCTCCATGATGTCGGTGACCACCTGGGACAGATCCATGGTGCCCAGGTCGATGGAACCGTAGCGATCCAGCATGGTTTCACAATCCTTATAAAGCTGCCTGCGGTCCACGTCGCCCGAGATGACGCCCAACTTCAATACCGCTTCCAGGCAGGCTTCCGGATCGTTTCGCGCCACGCCCTCCACGGCCTGGCTGATGGTTCGTCTGTCCCGCTCGGACAGTGTGCCCATCATGCCCATATCTAAAAAGACGATTTTCCCGTCCCGGATGCGGATATTGCCGGGATGGGGATCGGCATGGAAAAAGCCATCCTCCGTGATCTGCTTCACATAATTGTCCGCCAGCTTTGAGCCGATTTCATTCAGATCATAACCCGCCGCCCTCAGCGCGTCCTTCTCGTTGATGGGAATGCCCTCCACGTTTTCCATCACCAGCACAGAGGCGGTGGTGTACATGGGATAGAGCTTCGGCGCGGATACAAAGGCCACGTCTGCGTTCAGGCGGGTGAAGGTTTCCAGGTTGGACGCTTCGGTGAGGAAATTCATCTCTTGCTGGGCTACGATCCACATTTCATCCAGTACCCGGTTAAAATCCACCAAGCCTTTGTGAGGCGTGTACTTCACCAGCTCCGCCGCCCGTTTCAGCAGGATAATATCCCGGTTCATGACGTCATGGATGCCCTGGCGCTGCACCTTCACCACCACCTTTTCCCCGGTGGGCAGCGAGGCTGCGTGAACCTGGGCGATGGACGCGCTGCCCAGGGCCTGCCGGTCAAAGGATGAAAACACATCCGAAAGAGGACGCCCGTAAGCGTCCTCCAGGATGGTTTCCACCTGCTCAAAGGGCATAGGCTCCACCTGCGTGCGCAGGCGGGTCAGGGCGTCGCAGTATTCCTGGGGCAAAAAATCGGAACGCATGGACAAAATCTGGCCCAGCTTAATAAAGGTGGGGCCAAGTTCTTCCATGACAGCGCAGAGCTTATCCGGCGTCATCCCCCGAACGATCTCATTGCGCCGCAGCACCTCCACGATCTCATTCAGCCTTTTTCGCTGTTCACCCCGCTGCTCCCTGTCCATGGCAGGCTTATTCCTCCTTGCTGTGATCTTCGTCGGCGGACGGATGCTCCCGCGCCCATTCCACGGAATCAATGGCGTCCTTCAGGATATGCAGCTGGGCAGGCGTCATATTGCACAGACTGTTCAGCCAAGCATCCACATCCTGAGCGTCCATCGTTTCCACAGACGCTTCCTGGTCATGACGCAGCATTTCGTTCCGAATGCCGCTACGCTCCACCACGCCTTCGCCCTTTTGAATCAAATCATGAATCAGCCCATTGCTTTCTTCCCGTGCCAGCGCGGCAGCTCCGATGCCAGCCAGGATCATTTTCTTCATTCTGCGTTCCATACGTTCCATACTTTTTCTCCTTTCCAAACAGATGTTGGGAATCAATACGTTTGATTATATAAGCAGTTACAGCACAAAGAGCAATAAACAAAGCGCTGAATTTGTCAGTGAATACATGATTCAAAAATGAACAACTGATAAAATCCTTACAATTTGCCTGTTTTGTAAGTTGATCATCCTGCTCGGATTTCGTATTGTAAGGCTGGATGATTCTTGCGCTATTTCTCCGATCTGGATGTATCCCCTCTCCAGATTGGCGAAATATCCATATAGGGGATGTCGACGGTTTATTTAATTCTTTAACAATACCGCCTTTTCCATCGGCATCCCCGCTTTTGTTGGACATTATGTTAGAGCGCTTTTAGCAGCGCCGTGTCGCTGGGGAATACGCTGCGCTGACTGTTCA
>CAMDVP010000059.1 GCA_945877525.1 uncultured Clostridia bacterium
GTGGTCATGTGCAAAAAAGCCTTGGCGGCCTCCTGCAATGCCTGTCCCAGGCAGCAGATGGCTCCGCCCACCCAGAAGGCCCGGAGCAGCCCCTTTGCCATGTCCGACTTGGGGGACATGCGGTCCACCAGCTGCTTGTAGCGATCCAGCTGCTGCTGCCGCTGGGGCGAGGGCTTGGCGTTTTTGTCAAACATGGCGGGAATCCTCCCTTGGATGATTCATGGTGCGGTCCCGGGACTGACGGAAGCGGGTTTCCCGTTCGCCGGGCCGGGGCGGCAAAAGGAGGGTGCATTCAGGAGAACCGAAGCGCTGCATACGCATTCCTTCTTTCCTACAGGGTGAACAGAAGACTGGCCAGCACCGCGCCCAGGGCCTTGCCCAGGAGCAGGGTCCAGCGAAAGGCAAGGGACATGTCGCCCAGGCGGAAGCGGTGCATCAGCACAGGGGCAACCTCCAGAATTTCCTCCAGGGCGGAGGCTACCATGCCCACAAACATGCCCCCGAAGAGAAGCGCCACCCCGCCGAAAAGGGCGGGCAGGTGCAGGCTGAACCCCAGCGCTCCCTGAAGGGCGGCAAGCTCCAATCCTGCCGCCATGGCCAGGGCAAGCAGGCGGGGCGACGCGGCACGAAGCCTGTCCTGTACCCGGGCGGGAAGCTGCAATACGCACCATACGCAGCTGACCGCCACTGCCATGGTGCCGCCGGTGACGAGCCCCAGCGCCGCGCCCAGAAGATCACGGCCCGTCATGGATTTCCCTTCCCTGAGCCTTTTCCATGTCTGCGCGGTAGGCGCTGAGCTTGACCTCCATGGGGGTGATGGCCCGGGCGGAGGGCAGGGCGTAGAACACTGCAACGCCCAGCGCCACCCCTACGCAATAGGGCACGGTGATCCACCGGGAATCCTCCGGCTCCTGCCCGGTAAGCAGGCGGTAGACCATGACCTGGGCGGCGGGCATGTCCACATCGCTGTGAAACCAGCTCAGCCCCAGGGCGCTGCCCAAAAGCAGAATCAGGCAGGCGGCCAGCGCCCGCAGCCACCGCAAGGGATCAGGCCGATGGGGTTTTATCCGGCGGATGTAGCAGCTTTCCGCACCCAGAAGGCTGATTTCCTCCCCGGGGCAGGCGCTGCGCAGCGCTCGGGCGCACAGGAGCGCATCCAGCCGCCATACGCCCTCGCTGTCGGGGCAGGGCAGGGGAATTTCCTCCGCACCCTCCGGGGCGATGAGCCGCGCTACATGCCCAAGACGCAGCGGCGTACCCAGGGGAAGCTCGGCCTCCGGGCGAAGCTGGCAGTAGATCATCCGCTCACCTCCGTGCAGAAAGCAGTATGCGCCAATGCCGGCGAAAGCATGCGTCACGCGGTCAGCGTGCCGTTTTCCGAGGGAATGACCTTCAGCAGCTCCACCTCGCGCCCGTCATCCGCAGCCAGGTAAATGTAGTATTCCCCGTCGCCCAGGGTGACGGAAAACTCGTAGCACAGCACCTCCGAATCATTGCTGGGCACCAGGCAAAGCCGTGAGGCGCGCACCGCAACGCGGTCTGACAGCAGAGCCTGTGCCTCCTCCCGGGTCAGCACGGGCTCAGGAAGGCTGCGGGACACATGGTTGACCCAGTAGTTATGGGCTTCCAGCCCCACAACCTCGGCGGTGTCCATGCGGAGCTGTACCTTGACCAGATCCGGGTAGAGCACCACGCCGCTTTGCAAGGCGGCGAAGCTGATCACGCACAGCCCGTCGTAGAGCTGATGATGGGTGGCCTCCATGGGCCCGAAGCCCTGCGCGTCCAGGAAGCGGGCGGCGGCGTCGCGGCAGGTCTGTACGCTTTGGGTCATGGGAAAGGAGGCGGTTTCCGGCACCATGAGCAGCACCTTGCCGCCCTGCCTTGTGATTTCAAGGTTCAGCTGCACGTCCGCCGTCTGCACGGTGATGCCCCAGGCGGCAATTTTCCCGCCGGTGTCTGGCGCGGGGGAGACGCTCAGGGTGCGGCTTTCCCCGACAAAGCGGCGGGCAATGTCCAGCGCCTGGGCCTGGGTGACCTCGCCTGCGGGCAGGCCCCGGGGATCGCCGCTGGCGTGACCGTCGGAGAAGGGTCCGTCATAGATGAGGGTGGGATAGTTCATGCCGCCGTCCTTCTCGCCAAGGATTTCCAGGGGACGCTCCTGTGCGGCGGCCTCCGCGGAAAACACGGCTTTCGGCTGGGACAGCTTCAGCTGCCGGCTTTCGACGGCCTGCCGGGACAGGGCAAGCTGGCCGCCGAGCCGGGAGCAGGCTGCCAGGTGTGTCTGCAGGCTTTGAAGCGCATCGTCGCCAAGCGCGCCGGAGGTGACCGCCGTGGGCAGCAGGGATGCGGCGTAGTCCGACAGGCGGTTGGCGAAGGCAAGGGTATCGGCCATGGCTCCGTGGCTCAGGGGCAGCAGGGCCAGGCTGCGCTGCACCTGGGCCGCCTGACGCGAAATGGCGCACAGGAGCCGCGCGGTCTGGCCGGGGTCGGAGGACACAAGGGCCTTTTCCAGGCTGACGGACAGGCTTTGCATTTCCTCGGCGGCCTCGCACAGGGCGCTGCGGTAGGTTTCCTCCAGGGTGCGCTCCAGGGCGGAAAGCCGCACGCCCTGCCAGACGGCCGCAGCGAGAAGAACCGCCACGGCAGCGCACAGCAGGACCGGGAGAATTTTCTTTCTCATGGCGTTACCTCAGATGGCGAAGGCATGCTTGCCGATGGACAGCTGCACCTGGCGGGTACGGATCCATGCGTTGGTAGCGGTGGCAGGGTTGTAATAGTAGATACAACCGCCGGTGGGATCCCAGCCGTTCATGGCGTCACGGGCCGCGCGGACGCAGCTGGCGGTGGGCTCCAGGTCAAACTGCCCGTCCCATACTGCGTCAAAGGCGCCCGTCTGGAAAATCACGCTGCTGATGGTGTTGGGAAAAGCAGCGTGGCGCACCCGGTTGAGCACCACGGCGGCCACCGCCACCTGCCCGATGTAGGGCTCGCCCCGGGCCTCGCCGTTGACCAGGCGGGCCAGCAGGGTCAGCTCGCTCTCCTGATACAGCCCGGCGGAGAGCGTGCCCCCCGTCAGGCTGATGCCCAGGGCGGCGGCAGTGGCGCTGCCTACCCGGCCGTCCACCGTCAGGCCGTTTTTGCGCTGAAACCAGAGGACGGCGTTATAGGTTTCCTGGCCGAAAATGCCGTCCACGCTGCTGGAAAGATAGCCGTATTCCTTCAGCTTCTGCTGCACCAGGCGCACCTGCTCGCCACGGCTGCCCCAGGCCAGCACGGCGGCGCTGCCGCCGATGAGCCACGAAAGCAGCAAGAACAGCGCCACGAAAAAGACCAGTATTCGACTCGGCTTTGTCATGGGCAGGCAGCCTCCTCAGGAATGGTGATGAATGGCCTCACAAGGGCCTCCAGCAGGGCGGAAAGGCTCCAGTCCCACAGAAGCGGGCCGTCTCCCTGCCATGCTGCGGCGCTGTCCAGGGCCAGACGCGGATCGAGCAGCCCCCACCAGTTGTGCCCCCGGGCGTCCCCCAGACGGATCATCAGTGCGGGGTATTCTCCGGCGGGAATGGTGATGCCGTCCAGGGTGCGGCTGTCAAATACGGCCTGCTCCAGCGATACCTCCACCGCGCCTGTGAAGCTCTCGTCCCGGGCGGCCCGGACGGCGGCGCGTGTCAGCTCGGGCATAAGCCCCTCCGCCCGGCGGAGCATGGTCTGCCCGTCCTTTGGAGCGTCGGCGTAGGCGGCAAGCACCGCGTCCCGCACGCAGCACTTCACCCGCTGCATTTCCGCCGTGTCGTCCTGGGCAACCACATGGACCCGCAGCAGCACGCCGGTTTTCATGGCGAAAACGGTGCGGCATTCCGCCGGGGCGGCAAGCATGGTCTGCAGGGCCAGGAGCATGGAAAAAAGCGTTTTCAGCATGGCATACACCTCCGAATCAAGGAAAGCATGCCCCATGGAATGAAAATCCATGCGTCAAACGTATGATTGTCGGAGATGCCGCCCGGGCGAAGGAAAATGGCGGTGTTCGCCTTTACGAACGGGAGGAAAAGTGATAAGATGATTTCGCGCGGGTTCCTGCGCGCGAAACCTTCGCAGGAGGAAATGATGATGTATGAACGCTATACGTCCCGCTCCGGCGGCATGCGGAGCGAAGGCAATGTGATGAAGGAGCGCATCCGCACAGGCGTGATGATTGCGTTGCTTGCGGCGGTGATTGTACTGGCCGTGCTGGGCGGCCGGGCCATGAGCTATCAGGCGGAAGCCCATACCACCTTCGTCCACCGCATCCAGACCGAGTGCAACAGCGCCCTCAACCTGTCCGGCTCCCTCAGCCGCACGGCGGGCTCCAGTTCCTCGGCCATTCTGGGGCGCATCCGCAGCCATGTGTACGCCATGGACGCCATCAATCAGCTCAACGCCAGCATGGAGGGCAGCTATCTGGTGAACAACGACCTGTTTACCAGCCTCTATGCCATGCTGGACGATTATTCCGACAAACTGATTACCGGCATGGTGACCGGCGAATTGCAGACCAACCTCACCGCGGCCCTCACCAACCTGCAGGAGCAGACCAACCAGCTGAAGTAACAAATTTGGTATTTTTTCTCCGGAATGGAAGAAAACAAGGCCGGTGTGCGTTGTCATGGTGGAGCGGGCGCAAAGCAGCGCCCCGAGGGAAAGGAGACAACGCGACGATGAAACGTTTATGGAACGCGCTGGCCATGGCGCTGGCGCTGTGCATGCTGTGCGCCTCCGCCCTGGCGGCGGACACCCAGCTGCAGGTGGAAAAGCAGGATGACGACGAGTGGCGCGGCATTATTCAGCAGACCGCGGTGGGCGATACGCTGTACCTGCTGGCCAACGGCGACAGCCAGCAGACCTATCTTTTCCGCTGGACGGAGGACATGCCCCAGGCGGAGCAGATGGCCGCGGGGCTGTGCTATGCCGGCGGCTACAGCAGCATGGAGGATCTGGAGCAGAACGCCCAATATCTGAAGGAGAATGGCGGCCGGGAGATGGACACGGCCCACGGCATCGGCGCGATGTTTGCCTATGAGGGAAAGCTGTGCGCGCTGAATCCGCTCAACGGCCTGGTGTTCTCCCTGGAGGTCAAGGATGGGCAGGCGGTATACACCGACCTTGCAACCATCAAGGACACCTCCCTTTTGTTTCATGAGGAGGACGACTGGCGCTACTGCATCAGCCCCAGCGGCCTGGCGGCGGCAGGGGACACCCTGGTGTATCTGGCGGAGGATTGGACTGAGCAGGGCCAGGACAACCGTCTGCTGCTCATCAGCCTGAAGGACGGCGAGGTGCGGCGGGGCAAGAACAGATTTGTCCAGTGCGTCACATCCTACAAGGACGGGAAGGTGCTGCTTCTGTCCCGGGACAATGAGAACGCCTGGGATGAAAAGACGCAAAAGATGAAGCCCTTCACCCTGTCCCTCTACGATCCGGCAACCGATACGGAGGAGCCGGTGGGCGAGGTGGACGGCAATGTTTCCCGGGCGGTGTATTCCGAAGGGCTGGACGCCCTGGTGCATGTGGAGAACTGCCGCATCATGGCCAGGAAGCTCAGCGGCGAAAGCGTACAGGTAGGCTACATCCCCATGGAATACGGCTATCAGATGGCCGTAGTGGGAAATTCGCTGGTGTGCGGCGATATGGCCCGCAGTATGTCCTACGATTTCCGTTCCGACGTGTCCCTGACGCTCTATGGCTCCTGGCTGGACGAGGGCACCCAGGCGTTTATCAGGAAATATCCCCAGGTGCCGGTGTATACCTCCAGCCAGTATTACGACAGCCTGGAGCAGCTCAGCCAGGCCATGGTGTCCGGCGACACTACCTTCGACATCCTGCGCATGAACACCAACTGGTCGAGCTTCTTCACCCTGATGAACAAGGGCTATTGCGCCGACCTGTCCGGCAACGAGACGCTGACGGCCTATGTCAGCCACCTGTACCCCTGCTTCCGGGACGCGGTGATGAAGGACGGCAAGCTCTATGCCGTTCCCCTGACCGCCTGGGGCTATGACGGCTGGTACGCCGCTACGGGCGTGATGGAGGAAATGGGTCTGACCTATGACGACCTGCCCAAGAGCCTGACGGAGCTGTGCGAATTCATCACCCGCTGGAATGACGAATGGGCGGAGGAATATCCTCAGTT
Source organism: uncultured Clostridia bacterium (assembly GCA_945877525.1). Taxonomy (GTDB): domain Bacteria; phylum Bacillota; class Clostridia; order Christensenellales; family Aristaeellaceae; genus UBA11524. The sequence continues at coordinate 6,167 of CAMDVP010000059.1, forward strand.
CCAGCCCATCGAGTATACGGAGAACTACAAGCAGGCTATGTTCTCCTACATGCTGGACGCCTACCTGGGCTACTGCACCGCCACGGGGCAGGAAATCCGCTTCAGCTCGCCGGAGTTCCGGGCGATGATGGACGCCATGGAGGCCATGCGGGTGGACGAGGTGGAGCGCGCCGCCACCACGGAAAACGAGGACGAGGTGGGCTACCGTCAGGGGCTGCTGATGCCGGAGGGCGGCACCGTGGGCTACTTCGGTGATAACGAGTGGCGGGTGATGGTGCCCATGACCCTCACCCCCGATACGGACTTCTATACGGGCGTGGAGCTGGAGGTCATGTTCATCAATCCCCGCAGCGCCCATCTGGAGGAAGCCGTAAAGCTATTGGAGTGCCAGGCCCAGGCCGTGGAGCAGAATGCGACCTACAGCCGTGTGCTCCTGGCCGACTGCACCGACCCTGTCCCCAACGAGAACTACGACCGCATTGTAAAAAACGAGCAGGAGTATCTCAAGCAGCTGGAAATCGAGCTGGAAAAGGCAGACGACGCGGACAAGAAGGAATGGCAGTCCGACATCGAAAGCCAGAAGGCCTGGATGGAAAACAACCTGGAGGATATGCGCTGGAGCATCAGTGAAAAGGCCATCCGCCATTATGTGGAGGATATCGCGCCCCACATGTATGTGAAGCGCCCTACCTTCCGCAACGGCAGCAAGGACAACAGCGCGCCCGAACTGAACACGCTGATTGAGCGCTATCAGGCGGGGCAGATGACCCTGGAGCAGTTCATCCGCGACGCGGACAGCAAGATACGCATGATGCAGATGGAGGATTATTGATCCATTCCATACCCAAACGCGGCGGGGCAGGCCATAGGCGGCCTGTCCCGCGCGGTGATGGAGGCAGCGATTCGTGTTTCATCGCAAGAAAATCGTATGGCTGCTGCTCCTGCCGGGACTGGCGGGGCTGCTGGCCTTTTATGTGGTGCCGTTCTTCGGGGGCATTTATTTTTCGCTGATGGACGGCACCTTTGCCAATGAATTCGTGGGCCTTGCCAATTACAAGCGCGTGTGGCAGAATCCCATGTTTCAGCTGGGGCTGAAAAACACCTGGGAGCTGTCGCTTCTGTGCGCGCCGGTCATCTGGCTGCTGGCCTTCCTTCTGGCGGGCATGCTGAAAACCCTCAGGCACCGTGCAACGCCCTTCCGCAACATTCTCCTGCTGCCCTATCTGATGCCTTCCTCGGCCATGCTGCTTATTTGGACGCTGATGTTTGACTATGGCGGGGTGGTTAACCGGATGGTGACGGCCATGGGCTTTGAGCGGGTGCTGTGGCTGGAGGAGGACGCGCTGCGTTTTCCCATTGTGCTGCTCTATATTTGGAAGAACGTGGGCTTCTCGGTGGTGCTGTTTGCTTCGGCACTGTCTGCGGTGCATCCCTCGCTGTACGAGTATGCCTCTCTGGAGGGCGCGGGCTGGTGGACACAGTCCTTCCGCATCACCCTGCCGCAGATTCTGCCCACGGCCTTCCTGGTGTTTGTGCTGGCGTGGGTGAACGCCTTCAAGATTTTCAAGGAGGCATACTTCATCGGCGGCGATTATCCCTCCACGCAGATTTACACCCTGCAGCATTTCATGAACAACAAATTTGCCAAGCTGGAATACCAGGACGTAACGGCCGCGGCGTATATGTTTGCCGTGGGCGTCATGGTGCTGTTCGCCCTGATGTATATGAGCAAGGCCGTTCGCTCGCCCAGCGAGTGAGAAAGGAGTGCCCTATGGCCAAGCGCAGACGCATCCGCCATCGCCTGGGCCGCCTTTCCCCCGGCGGCGTTCTGGCCCTCGCGATTCTCGTGGCGCTCAGCGTATTGATTCTGATCCCGATCGTATTCACCTTCCTGTACTCCTTCTTCCCCAAGGGGGAAATCGAGGCCTATCTGAAGACGCGCGGCAGCTATGACACGACGAAGTGGCTGGACGTCCTCTATGCCCCGGCGGTATTCTCGTTGCGGCAGTACTACAAGATTTTCATCGAGGATCCCACCTACCTGCGGCTATTGTGCAATTCGGCCCTGTATGCCGGGGCGATTCTCCTGGGGCAGGCGCTGGTGATCCCCCTCACGGCCTATGCTCTGAGCCGCTTCACCTTCCGCGGGCGGGATACCATTTTCTTCTGCATCCTGATTCTGATGATTCTGCCCTTCCAGGTAACCATGGCCCCCAGCGTGATGATGCTGCGGTGGCTGGGGCTGATGGACACCGTGTGGGCGGTGATTCTGCCCATGTGCTTTTCGCCCTTCTACATCTTCCTGCTGAGGCAGTTCATGGTCAGCATTCCCAACGAGCTGCTGGAGGCCGGCATGGTGGACGGCGTGGGCGCGGTGCGGGGCTTTGTGCATGTGATATTGCCGGTGTGCAAGCCCATCCTGGGCGCGGCGGCGGCGCTGTCCTTTGCCGACTGCTGGAACATGGTGGAGCAGCCCCTGGTTTATCTGGCCAACCGGCAGGATCTGCGCCCGCTGTCGGTCATGTTCAACCAGATTTCCACTGAAGGCGCGGACGTGGCCTTTGCGGGCTCGGCGCTGTACATTCTGCCCACGCTGCTCATCTACCTGTATTTCCAGGAGGATATTGTGGCGGGCATCCAGCTGAGCGAACTGAAATAAAGGAGCTATGGGGTTATGAAGCTGAAGAAATTTGCCCTGAAGGGGCTCATTATCCTGGCGGTGGCGGTGGCGCTGTGCATGTTCTTCGCCCGCACGGTGCAGACCATCACCACCCCCAAGGTGCAGTTGGTCACCGCCTCCAACGGCCGCTTTGAGGAGAAGATGACCTTTCAGGCCCAGGTGTATTTCCCCTCCACCCAGGAGGTGACCATCAAGGAGGCCCAGAAGCTGAACGTGAAGGTCAAGCGGGTGTATGTCAAGCCCGGACATTATGTGAAAAAGGGCGAAACCATCTTCACGGCGGAGGCCACCTCTTTTGAGGAGGATATGAAGAAGCTCCGGGAGGACTACGACGCCAAGAGCAAGGAACTGATTCAGCTGGATATCGACAATCGCAAGCTGTCCAGGGAGAGCCGGCAGAATGAGCTTTACGACGCGATGCTGCAGGCCCGGGACACCCTGACGCAGGCAGCCTATGACGCACGCTTCACGGCCCTGGAGGCAGGGGTGACTCTCAGCGGCGACGTGAGCGCATGGCCCCAGCAGCTGGCCCTGATGAAGGACGTGCCCGAGGCGGTTCGTCAGGCGGTGAACAAGGCGGCGGCTGCCCAAAACGCCTATCAGGCAGCCAGCGACGCGTTTTATCAGATTCTGGAAAACAAGAAGCTGAAGGTCGGGGACACAACCTTCAAGTATATCAACGACCGCAACGCCCTGCTGGAGGCCATGGACAAGCTGACCGAGGACATGGTGAGCCTGAGCGTGACCATGTCCGCCCTCACGGAGGTGAAGGCGGAGCGGGACGGCTTCATTGTGTCGGTGGATGTGGCCGAGGGCGACGCCTATGACGGCGTGAAGGCTGCCTACACCATGAGTGCGGAGGACAGCCAGCCGGTGCTGCGGGTGGCCGTGAGCAATGCCAAGCGCTCCATTGCCGACGACACCAAGGCGGAAATCGCCAGCGATACCTACGGTACCTTCAAGAGCAAGGTGGAAAAAACCGTGGTGGCTGCCGACGGAAGCAAGTATCTGCACATCCTGATGCCGGAGGAGTGGCTCAGCGAGGATTCCTCCGCAGTGCGCAGGCTGGTCAGCGACGGCGGCGTGCAGGTGAGCATTACCTACCGCGCCAAGCAGTCCACCACGCTCCTGCCCCCCAGCGCCGTGCGCAGCGGAGGGGAAAACGCCGATTATGTGTATTTGATTGAGAACAGCTGGGGCGGCTTCATGTCCTCCAGCAGCATGAAGGTGGTCAAGACCAGCGTCACCGTGCTGGAGCGCAGCGACAAGGCCGTATCCATCGCGGAGGATCTGTCCTATCGCCAGGTGGCCGACCGGGAGGACCGCGCCCTGGAGGACGGTCAGACGGTGATGGAATATGTGCAGTAAGGACGATATGGCATGAAGATGAAGAAAACGCCCTGGTGGCAGGCGGTGCTGCTGGCAGCCTTTGCCGCGGCGCTGGTCTTCGGCGCGTATTCGGTAAGCCTCGTGGGCAATCATCTGCAATACCTGATTGCCCCGCCGCAGAAGCTCCAGCCGACGGGCGGGGAGGAATCCCCCGTCAAGCCCAACGAGCCCATTGCCCAGTGGTACGCCGCGCTGGAGGATGTGGCAGAGGAGTGGGATTCCACTATGGAGGCCTGGACGCTGGGCGGCGTGATGGAGAAAGCCGACCTGTCTGCGGAGGATGGCGGCAGCGCCCAGGGCAGGGTGACCCTCATGGGGAAAAACGGCCTGACGCTTCATCCCCTGCAGCTGCGCTATGGCCGTGGCTTTTTCCCGGAGGAGCTGAAGGACGGCGCGCGGGTTGTCATACTGGATGAGCAGGCGGCGCTGGCACTGTTCCGCATCAGCGATCCCATCGACCGCACCGTGACGGTGCAGGGCGCGGAGTACCGGGTGATCGGCGTGGCCCGCCACCGGAAGCAGGTGGGGGATTATACGGAATACGGCGTTTACATTCCCCTCATGAGCGTGATCGATCAGGATATGACCCTTGACGCGCTGCAGGTGGAGGCGGCCCCTCGCGCTGGCGTGGGCGCAAGCGTGTCCTTTTCCACGGTGTGCGGCACCTGGCAGCAGGGTGGCACGGTGATTGACCTTGGCAAGGAGGGCATGGCAGCGACGCTGTGGCTGCGGGTGCTCCTGTTCCTTGTGGGAGCCACGGCGCTTTTCAGGCTGATCGGATGGCTGAACGGACAGGTGCACTATTACGGAAAGCGCTACCGCCAGCAGCTGCAGACGCGCTACGCGGTGAACCTTCTGCCGCAGCTTGTGGGGATGATTCTTCTGTTCTGCCTGGGCTATGGCGGCGCGGCGGCGCTGGCAGCAATGCTGATGAATTATATCATCCAGCCCGTGTACACCTTCCCGGAGTGGATTCCTGCCGTGCTGGTGGAATGGGAGGATATTGCCGCCGCCTTCTGGAAGGTATGGCAAACCTCTGCTACCCTGCGGGAGCTGCGCTCGCCGGAAATCCTCCGCCTGCGGTATTTCACCCTGCTGATCCAGGGCTGCTCCGCCGCGGCAGGGGTGCTGCTGGCGCTGTGGTATGCCAGAAGGCGCACGGCCCTGCAAGGCGTGGCTGAAAGCCTGCCCGAATTGCGGCGGCAGGGCGTGGTGGTATCGGTTATCCGCACTGCCCGGCCCATCGCCTTTGGAGAGCTGGGGTATGTGCCCTGCGCTGAAGGCGAAGCATGGCAGCGGGAGCCTGCCTGCGGCGTCAGGCGGCGCAGAGGCAGGAAAACCACGCCTATGCTGCGAATCATACATGTACAACGTCTGTTGGAGCAGCTGCCAGCATCGCCAAAGGATGGCAGCTTTGTGCTGGAAGTAATCGACGCGCAGATTCCTGCCAACAACGCCCGGTGGGAGATTAGCTGCGAAAAGGGTGCGAAAACCGTGGAAAGGGCCGAGCGGGACTGGGACATCCAGCTTCCCGTGCAAACCCTGGCCCGCGTGGTGTACGGCAGCGGATCCTTTCATGATTTCCTTGAAAACAACGCGGATTTCGACCTGAGGATGCGCTCCCCGGCCATGGACGGTCTGTTTGACCAGCACATGCCGCTGGCGGAGCGGGCCCTGTAACACAGCACGAAAGGAGCAAGCCCCATGACAACACTTCGCGGTTTGACCCTGGAGGAAATTCCGGCTTACAACCGTCTGTCCTCCGCCTGTTTTACCTATCCCGTGAAATCAGAAGCGCTGATTCCGAAGGACATGCCTCCTGAGCGGTTGCGGGAATACCGCGGTGTGTTTGACGGGGAGGGGCGGCTACTGGGCGCGATGATCCAGCTGAGCATGGACGCGCGCTTTGAAGGGCATACATGCAAGCTCCTTGGTATCGGCGGCGTGGCCACCGACCCTGCTCACCGGCGGCACGGGGCGATCCGCCAGCTGTTTGAGGAAGGACTGCCCCGGCTGCATGACGAAGGCTTTGTGTTCAGTGCGCTGTATCCCTTCAGCCATGTGTTCTATCGGAAGTTCGGGTACGAGCTGGGCATCCTCCGGCGCAATGCGGAGGTGAAAACCTCGGCAATCCGCCGAGATCTGCGCCCCGCCGCCTCTATCCGTCTGATTCTGCCGGATGAACCGGACGGCGGTATGAGTGACGTGTACGCGAAGTATATCGCTGATAAAAACCTGGCTGTCTGCCGCAGAGAGGATCACTGGAAGGCCCTGCGGGAGGGCACGCCCTGGGAAAATCTGAAGTACAGCTATATGCTTTACGACGAGGCGCAGCACCCCGTGGGCTACTGGATCGGCACGGCTTCCAGGAAGGACGACTGCGCGCTGATGACCATCAGGGATATGGCCTATACAAGCCGTGCAGGACTGGAAGCCATCTTTGCCATGCTTCGCACCATGAATGAAATCGAGACGATCAATCTGACCGTGCCGCAGGACGCGGAACTGCGTTTCCTGGTGACCGATCCCTATGAGGTGAAGGAGACGGTGACCTGCGGCGGTATGGTGCGCGTGATGAACGCGGAGCGCGCCCTTGGCATGCTGCCCGCGCCGCCAGTGCCTGGGCAGGCGGTGATTGAGGTGCACGACGGGCAAATACCGCAAAACTGCGGCTGCTTCACCGTGACATGCGACGGAATCCGCATAACCGTCACGCGGGGCGGCGAGCCGGATTTGCGCTGTGGCATTGGCGGGCTGTCCGCGCTGGTGACAGGCATGCAGGATTTCGAGGGCGGCGAAGCTTCAGGCTTTGCGGAAGTGCTGCATCCGGAAAAGCGTCCTTTCCTGGCCATGCTGTTCCGGCAGCGGAAGGCGCACCTGCATAACTATTTCTGATCCTTCAGAAGAACAGTCCGCCATCGGATGAAATGCCGAATGGCGGACTTTCGCATAATAATAGGTAGAAAATCTGTGTTCTAATGAAAACAACCGAATAAAAAAAGCAAAGGTTATTGCTTTTGTTCGGTGCCTGAAAAAAGAGGGAAAAACCCTAAAAAAGATTCAGGAAAGGGGGTTGACAAACGGGGATTGGTTTGGTAATATAGTCAAGCGCCTTGCGGGAGAC
>CAMDVP010000060.1 GCA_945877525.1 uncultured Clostridia bacterium
GCCTCGTCATTGAAGGTGTAATACACGTCATAGCCCTGGGGGGAAGACAGGACGATGGTTTTCTTCTCGGTGTAATAACCCGCCGTCAAATCCACCGTAGGCTGCTGCGGAAGAAGATCAGCGCGCTGCTGGCGGAAGCTGGTCAGGCCGGTGGCGGCATAGGCTGTCTGCATCAGCTCCGCCGCCTCCGATTCCCGGCCCGAGGCCAGCAGGATGCGGATCACGTTGCGATAGGCGTCCGGAGCGCTGGGCACAATGTCTGTGTAAATCCGGCGGTACAGCCCCTCCGCCTCATCCACCCTGCCCGCTGCCTCATAGGCGCTTCCCAGCAGCAGCAGGCCGTCCACGTTGATGTTCTCCGTTCCATCCATCTCCATGGCCTGTTCCATCATGAGAATGGCCCGGTCAATATCGCCGGTATCCAGGATTTCCTCCCCCACCTCCCACATGGCGGCGGAGTCGGCCTCCCTGCCCAGGCGGGCCATGACCTTCTGCCCTTCGGGGGTGCGCGTCAGGAACAGATAGGCTCCCAGGGCGGCAAGCACAGCCAGCACCATCACGCCGATGAGCACATGCGCCCAGTTGATCATATGCCTGCTCACGGGATGCCTTGTCCTGCGCCTGCCGGAGGGATTCACGGTGGTCTGCTGCCTGGTGGTGTCACCATAGAGGGTCTTGGCAGGTCGGTCATACCCGGTGGCCAGGGGTGTGCCGTCGGCATTGAACACCTGGGGATCGGCGTAAAGCGGCGCCTCCCGGCCCGTATCCCGTGCGGAAGCGTCCACATAAATTCGGCTGGCGCCCGCCTTGCCCGCAGAGGCATGCCGGGCGGCGGCTGGGGGCGTTTTGTCCCTCCGTCCCTGGCGGATGGCCCGTACGCCCTCCTCGCGCTCCTCGCCGTCCTCCTGGCTGAGCAGCGCGCCGCAGCCGGGGCACAGCACGTCCTTTTCATCGGCATAGCTGCCGCAGTGAGGACACAGCATGCGCCTCACCTCCTTTGCTCAGGTTGCGTCCTTCTCCGGGCGGGGTCGGTTGTTCACCGGCCGGCCGTTGATCACCAGGTCGAAGGAGCATTTCAGAAAGGCCGCCGCCTGCTCGCACATGACGATGCGGCTCATGTAGATCTGAAGGTATTCCATCACCGAGGAGGTTTCGTCCATGGTCAGCTCATGGCGGATAATCCGCGCCTTGCGATCCACGGTCACCTCATTTTCCTGGATGGAGAAATTGACCCTGTCGTGGACATCCGTCGGGTCGGGCCGGCCATGGCGTACACGGGTCTTGTGGGCGTCGCTCTTGTCGCCCAGCACCAGGGCCGCGGATACCGCGCTGGAAATGAACCCGCTCTGCTCCTCATGATTGCCCACGGCGGTGATGATTTCCATCACGTCGTTCATGTCCATGCCCGTTTCCCGGAGGATGGGCAGAAGAATTACCGCGCCGTTGGGGCCGTGGTCGTGCCGGTTGACGGAATTGCCCACGTCATGCACCCAGCCTGCAATGGCCGCCAGTTCCACCTCCCGTGGAGAATACCCCAGGGCCTTGAGAATGTAGGCCGCCGTCTTGCTGACATAGCTGACATGGCGGGGGCCGTGGTCGGTATAGCCGCAGGCCTCCAGATAGCGGTTGCCTGCGCGGATGAGGGCCTTGATGTCCTCATTTTGCCTGATATCCTGTAAGGTTACCATATTGCTCCTTGCATACCCGGCTGCGGTCACTCCACGCCGTGGAGGGCCTGATAGTCGGGATCGTCGTCGAAGTCGCGCTCCGGGGCGATGCCGCCCAGCATCTCGATGGCGTTGCGCACCTCAATGAAGTCCACATAGCCGGTGCGGTCGTCCCCGGCCACACGGAGCAGCTCCGGCAGGGCGCGGTCGTCCCCCAGCTTGCCCAGGTAGCTGGCAAACAGCGCCCGGCGAGAAGGGTTCTCACGGAATAAACGAAGCGCAAGCTGAAAAACCTGCTCGTTGCCCGGGTAATTGGCCAGCACGTCCAGCAGAGCCTCCTGCCCGGCGGCGTTGGCCTTGGGGAGAGCCTCCAGCAGGGGCTGTACCACCGAGGGGCCCATATCGGCCAGGCTTTCCAGAGCGTTATCGCACAGATCGTCCTCCTCGGTGCGGTTCAGCTGCCAGGAGATGTAAAGCATCTTAGGCTGGGTGCTGCCCATGTCCCGCAAAAGGCCCACAGCGGTCATCCGCGCCTCCTCCGGCGCATCCTCTGACTTGAGCAGGGCCACCAGGCGCTTCTCACAGGGCTTGCCCACCGCCTGAATCTGTTCCAGCAGCAGGTCGGGCACCGGCACGCCCTTTTCGCAGTATTCGCACAGCCAGTCCACCAGATCCTTCGCGTCCTCAAACTGAGTGAAGTACGCCCCGGGCGTAACCCCGTCCAGCCAGCGGGCGGGAGTATTGAGGAAGGTCATGTATACCCGGGGCATGTCGGCCTCCATGGCATCGAAATTCCGGTACTCCTTCTGATGCTCCTTCATCCAGCGGGAGGTGTACTCCGCAAAATGCTCGTCAAAATCAATGCACTTTCTCATGCTGTCATTCCTTTCCCGGGGAGTCCATCCCCTGCGTTTCCGCCAGACGGCGGTCCATCCTGCGGGCGATGGCACGCAGCGCGCGGCTCACCTTCCGCAGGGAAATTTCCATGCTTTGCACCACCCTGGCGGCATCCTCGTCCTGGCCGGTCAGGCGCAGATAAAGAATTTCCACGGCCTTCACCCAGCCGTATCCGCCGGGGCCTGCCGCCTCCTCCCGTTGGGCGCGGGTCAGCTGCGGCCACAGTTCCGCCGCAAAGGCCACGATAGCCTCCGTCTGGCCGTGCACACGGGTGTTTTCCAGCAGATGTGGCAAAAACTGCCGCCACAGACTGCGCCGCTTTACCGGCACAGCCCGGCATTCTGCGGTGGACATACGCGCGCCCACCAGCACATGAAACGGCCCCATCTCCCCTCGGGAGGCCAGGATAACCATGGCCTGCCGCCGCACCGACGGATACACCGCGGGATTGGTGAGCAGTTCCCGCAGATAGCGGCGCACCAGGGGCGTGTCCGCCTGCTCAAGCTGCTCCAGCACCGCCTGCTGAAGCGCCTCGTCCGCCGTCTCAAAGCACCAGTCCGTGGCCGTGCGCGCATCGCTGCCTGGGGCAATCAGCCAGTCCGGCGGCGCGCCCTCCGGCATTCTTGCAGCCTGCGCCATGCGCCGGGCCTCCATGCGGGCCTGAGCCTCTTCTGAAGGAAGCGGAGCGTCGGGGGATTCCGCCGCAAAGGCCAGCAGCGTTTTGGCCCGGGCGTTTTCCGGATCAATGCGCAGCATGCGCTGCCAAAGGGCAAGGGCCTGCTCCCGCTCGCCCTTGCGCCAGCACACCGCGGCCATGGCCTGCAGCAGCGTAATCCGGCACGGATGCTGCCGCAGCCAGCCCCGCAGAAAGCGTTCCTCCTCCCGCCCGGCATGAATCGACCTTGCCGCATGGAGGAACAGGTTTTCCTCCTCCGCCGTAGCGCACCGGGCGGCGCACTGCCGCATCAGCCCCCGGGCGGCACGGTGCCTGCCGTACTGATCCAACGCCATGCACAGCATGGCCGTATAGCCCTCGTTGCCGGGCTCGGCCCGGCGGGCGGCATTCAATGCTGTGCAGGCTTCGGGGAAGCGGCCTTCCAGCATCATCAGCATCCCCAGGGTCATGCTCAGACGCGCCGGGCTTCCGCTCAGGCGGATGGCCCGCCGCAGCCGCCGCTCTCCCAGGGCGCACTGTCCCGCCTGCCAGGCAATCATCCCACGGCGGATCAGAATCGGCAGACGAACGGGATCCGGTTCTTCAGGGTAATCCTCCAATTCGTCCAGCAGATCCCGCGCCTCATCCGCCGCATCGCTATACGGATCCTCATCCAGATAATGCTCCAGGCTGTCAATGGCCGCGTCCGTCCTGCCCAGATGCCGCAGGCACCGACCAAGCTCCAGCCATGCCATGGGCGGCGCATCGTCCCGGGCCAGCAGGCGGTAAAGCAGCTGCGAAGCCTGCTCCCAGCAGCCCATATGGCGAAGCTGCTCGGCCAGGTGCAGCCAGCCCAGGGGACTATCCTCCTGCTCGGCCGCCCTGCGCAAAAGCTCCGCCGCCTCCACCTGCTGGCCACGGCGGCGGTATTCCTGCGCGCCCCGGCGCATCCGTCCGGCGGAAAGCGTGAAGGGCACCACCTGGCCCAGTTTACGTTCGCTCATGCACCTCTCCTGCTCCATGTCAGTCCCGGGTTGCCCGCTGCAGAAGTTCCTGCAGCTCCCCGGTAGTAAATGCGTAGCGGCTGTGGCAGAAGTGGCAGCCCAGCTCCGCGCCCCTGTCCTCGGCAATCAGGCTTTCCAGCTCCCTGCGTCCCAGGGAAATCAGCGCCTTCTCCATGCGCTCCCGGGAGCAGCCGCAGTGATAGCGCAGCGGCGTGCGCTCCAACAGCTCCGGCTGCATGCCCCGGAACCAGTCCTCCGCCAGCTGCTCCTTGCAGGCAAAGGTCATCTCCCGGCTGATGTCGGCAAACATGGGGCTGCGCAGTTCCAGCTGGTCAATCACCTCGTCCGGGCAGCCGGGCATGGGCTGCAAGAGCAGTCCGCCGGCCTTCAGCACAGCGTCGCCGCTGGTCAGCACCCCCAGGGCCACCAGGGAGGGCTGCTGCTCGCTGACGGTAAAGTAGTTGGCAAAATCCATGGCGATCTCGCCGCTGACCAGCTCGCACTGGCCGATGTACGGTTCCCGCAGGCCCAGATCCTTCACCACGCTCATGCGGCCCTCACGGCCCACCGCGCCGCCCACATCCAGCTTGCCGTCCGCCCGCAGGGGCAGCTGCACCCGGGAATCGTCAGCGCATACCTTCACATCGCCGTGGTTCGCCACGGCTACCAGCGTGCCCATGGGCCCACCGCCCTTGATGGTCACGGTCACGGACTCGCGCTCACCCTTCATCATCACACCCAGCATGGCTGTGGCGGTCATCAGGCGGCCCATGGCCGCCGTGCACACCGGGGTCGCGCCGTGGATATCCGCCGCCCGCTGGCACATGGCCGTGGTTTCGCACAGCATCACGCGCACCTGACCGCCCATCAGGGTCATGCGAAGCATCTCGTCTTCCTGACGCCTTTCTATCATATGTTCTTCTCTCCTTCCGATGCACCGTCTGGATCCAGGCGGCGGATGGCCGCAAAGTGCCAGCGCTGCTCGTTCTCCTTGGGCGCCTCCATGCGGCCGTTGCCATAGACGATCACCCGGTCGAAGCCGGCCTGGTAAAGCAGGTTCGACAGCCCCTGCAGGCTGTGGGCCCGCTGCTTCTGCTCCTCGTCGATGCGCTTGTAGCTGCCGTCCTTCTGCTTGACGAAAATGCACAGGTGCATGTCCAGCAGCCCTGTTTTCTCCGAGAAGCGGTTCTGCCACAGGTAGGTAACGTCCTCCCGATCCTCGCAGATCATCTGGTTGCCCAGGGCATTGCGGAGCTTGTACGGGGTGGATACATCGAAGAACAGCCCGCCGCCGGGCCGCAGTGCCGCCCAGGCCGCACGGAAGAACGCCAGCACGTCCTCCTCCTGCAGCAGGTAGTTCACCCCGTCGCAGGTGGCCAACACCGCATCCATGGGCCGATGCAGGCGCAGCTGGCGCATGTCCTGGCGCACAAAGGGAATGGCCACCCCGGCGCTGCGGGCCTTCTGCGCGGCGATCCACAGCATGTCCTGGCTCAGGTCGACCCCCGTCACATGAAAGCCCCTGCGGTACAGCGGCAGCGTCAGCCCGCCGGTTCCGCAGGCGCACTCGCAGATTTTCCCCTCGCGGATGCCGAAGGCGTTCATCATCCGCACATAGAAATCCGCCCAGGTGTCGTAGTTCACATCATTCATCAGTTGGTCATATACTTCCGCAAAGCCTGTGTACATTCGTATTCTCCGCTGTCAGACGTTATTTTTTCCCGTGCAGGCCGCCGCCGATGCGCCCGGATTCCTTGGCGCTCAGCCCGGCCCAGCCCACCTCCAGCAGCCGCTGCGTCAGGCCGTAGCGCCGGGCCAGGTCGTATTTCCGTTTGTCCTTTTCATGAAGCCGCCACATACGCTGCCTCCTCCCGTCGGGGGTAGATTGCGCATGCGGCGGAGGGTTTTATACTGATCTTCGTCCAAATGATTCACAAGTCCGGCGAAAAAGGTGCCGGGCCCATGAAGCATTTCAGAGAGACATTCGTATTATTCCTGTTCGGTTTCGTCCTCGTCCTCATCCTCGTCGTCGTCCACCTCGGTGTTCAGGCCGCGGTTGACAACGGCGCCTTCAATCTTGCTGTTGATGAAGCGGTCAAACACCGCGTTGGTATAGCTGGCCGTGACGAACCGGCTGAGGCTGAAGCCGATAATCAGGTAGTAGGCGAACAGGCCCAGGATGCAATACATGGGGCTGACGAAGAACGCCAGGCCCACGCCGATCACCATGGGCAGGCAGTGCAGCAGGCGGATGCCCACGCTCATGGGCAGACGGGCAATGGCCAGCAGCACGCCGTTGCGCAGCACATCCTTCATCTTCAGCTTGTAGCTGACAATCAGCGGATGCATGTAGGTTACCGCCAGATACCAAATGACCCCCAGCATCAGCACCAGCACCTGGGGTACAATCATCACAGCGGACTGGGTGCTGGCCAGGCTGCCGTAGAAGTTCCAGCAGGTATACACAATAATGGGTACCAGGGACGTCATCAGGGAGATCACCAGGCCCTGCTTCCAGTTTTCCTTCACCGCATCCTTGAAGTCCGACCAGATGAAGGCATGCTCGTCACGGCTCCAGTTGCGGGTCACATAGGCCACGCCGGGGGTAACGATGCCGGTGATGGTCACGCAGGGAATCAGCAGCACCAGGGTGGAGAACAGGATGCTCTGCGCCAGCTCCATCACGTTTTCCACCGCCTGGCCGTCCTCCGTGGTCAGGCCGGTGAGCAGGCTCATCGCGCCGATCATGATCACAATCATGGTGGGCAGCCATGCCACCACGTACATCAGGTTCAGCCGGATCAGCGCGGAAAAGCGCACACGCAGCATCTCCCAGAAAAGCTGCCAGCGGTTGGTAGGCAGGTCTTCCTTGTTGAAGTCTCCCTTGCCGCTCTTGCCATAATAGAAGTTGTTCATCATTTTCCCAAACATCGGCGTTCCTCCTCCAGATGGACATTGTGTTTATTATACCATAGAACCGTCAATTTGCAAATACATCCCTTGCCGCCCGCAGGCGCAGGGCGCATGCTTCACAGAAAATTTACGACTTCCGCCCCACGCAAAAGCCGCGGAGCAGTTGCTTCCGCGGCCCGGGATGCCGTTTGTCTTACAGATTCTGCGCCACGTCGGTCACCAGCGCCAGGGTGGCCATCATGCCCTTCACATGGGTGCGCTCATAGCCATGGGAGGCAAACACGCCCTGACCGCACAGCGCAAAGCGCGCGTCCAGCCCGGCGCGCAGGGCCGTGGCCGTGTCGGAGGAATAGCCGGGGTAAATGTCCACCGCATAGTCGATACCAAGGCGCCTGGCCCGGTCGATCAGCTCATTGGTAAAGTCAAAGTCATACGGGCCCGCGCTGTCCTTGGCGCAGATGGACACCTGGGTTTCCCGGCAGGTCAGGTCGTCGCCCACGCAGCCCATGTCCACCGCCAGCAGATCCTCAATGTCCATGCTGTACAGGGGCGACGCGCCATGCCCAACTTCCTCATATACGGTAAACAGCAGCGTAGTCTGGCGGCCCAGGGTCACGCGGCCTTCCGCCACCTCCATCGCCAGGGTCAGAAGCACCGCGGAGGAAGCCTTGTCGTCCAGGTGGCGGCTCTTCACATAGCCGCTTTCGGTCACCACCGTGCGGGGGTCGAAGGACACAAAGTCCCCTGCCGCAATGCCCAGAGCCTGGGTTTCCGCCATGGTGTGCACGTCCTCATCCACCACAATTTCGAGGGTTTCGTTGCTCCGGGCCGCGGCGGTCTGGTCGCCCCACACATGGCGGCTGGCCTTGGTAGACTGCACCGTGCCGGTGTAGGTTTTGCCGCCGCGGGTGTGAATCAGCACATTTTCGTTCTCGATGGCATTGTCGTTGTAGCCGCCGATCTGGGTATAGCGCAGGCAGCCGTTGCTCTTGACGGCGCGCACCATGGCGCCCAGGGTATCCACATGGGCCGACAGCACCAGCGGATGTCCGCTGCCGCCCAGGCAGCACAGCACCGCGCCCTTGGGCGTGCGGGTGGGCCGGAAGCCAAGGCGGGTCAGCTCCGCCAGGAGGTAATCGGTAGCCTCGCGGGTCATGCCGGTAGGGCTGGGGATAGCCGTGAGCGTCTTGAGCTGCTCCAGCAGATAGGTCTGCTTCTCCATGGTCAATCATCCTTTCATCAAAAAGGGCAGGCATGACAGCGCCATGCCTGCCGAGTATGGGGGGGTCCTTACGCCATCAGCGCCTCGCTGGCCTGACGGAGGGTTTCGTTCAGGCGTTGGGCCTCTTCCTTGTCCCTGGCGTTGGAATTAACGTACAGCTTGATCTTCGGCTCCGTGCCGGAGGGGCGCACACATACCCAGCAGCCGCCCTCCAGCTCAAAGTACAGCACGTCGGAAGCAGGCAGCCCGGTGGGTTCCTCCTTGCCTTCCACTGCGCGGATACCCTTGAGATAATCGCGCACGGCCGTTACCTTCATGCCGCCGATTTCCTTGGGGGGATTGGCCCGCAGCTCCTTCATGATCTCCTTCATGCGGGTCAGGCCGTCCTTGCCGGGCAGGGTCTTGGAGACCACCTTCTCCACAAAGTAGCCGTACTTTGCAAAGATTTCCTGCACCCGGTCGTACAGGGTAATGCCCTCGGCCTTGCAGGCGGCGGCCACCTCGGCAATCAGCAGGGAGGCGTTCACGCCGTCCTTGTCACGCACGAAGGTGCTGCTGAGGAAGCCGTAGCTTTCCTCAAAGCCGAAAAGGAAGGTATAGTCGCCGGTATCCTGGAACTGCTGAATCTTCTCACCGATGAACTTGAAGCCCGTCAGCGTTTCAAACATGGTCACGCCGTAGCTCTCGCAGATGCGGTTGGCCAGGGAGGTGGACACGATGGACTTCACCGCCGCGCCGTTCTTCGGCAGGGTACCGTTTTTCTGCTTGGTGGAGAGGATGTAGTGCAGCAGCACGCAGCCGATCTGGTTGCCGGTGAGCAGCTGGAAGTCGCCATCCTTGTCCCGTACGGCCACGCCCAGGCGGTCGCAGTCGGGATCGGTGGCGAAGATCACGTTGGCGCCCACCTCATTGGCCAGCTTGATGGCCAGGGTGAACGCGCCGGGATCCTCGGGGTTGGGCACCTTAATGGTGGAGAAATTCGGATCAGGCAGCTCCTGCTCCTTCACCACGGCCACATTGGTAATGCCGATTTCCTTCAGGATGCGGCGCACGGGCACATTGCCGCTGCCGTGCAGGGGAGTGTAGACGATGGACAGGTTCGCGCCCTCCTTCGCCATCAATTCAGGCTGGATGCACAGGGTTTTCACCTGGGCAATATAGTCGTCGTCCACTTCCTTGTTGCCGATGATGTGCAAAAGGCCCCTGGCCTTGGCCTCGTCCTCATCCATCAGGACGCAGTCGGTGTAGGCGGTGGCACGGATAAAGCGGGTCACACCATCGGCGGCCTCCGGGCCCAGCTGGGCGCCGTCCTCGCCGTAAACCTTGTAGCCATTGTACTGGGGCGGATTGTGGCTGGCAGTGATCACCACGCCGGCAATGGCGTGCAGATGACGCACCGCGTAGGAAAGCACCGGCACCGGGCGCAGCGCGTCGAACAGATAGGCGGGCACGCCCTCCTGGCACAGCACCAGCGCCGTGTCCCTGGCAAACACGGCAGAGCAGCGGCGGCTGTCATAGGCAATCACCACGCCGTGCCGGGCCTCCTCAGGATTTTGCAGCAGGTACTTCGCCAGGCCCTTGGTGGCGCGGCGGACATTGTAGCGGTTCATGCGGTTCATGCCCGCGCCCAGTACGCCGCGCATGCCGGCCGTGCCAAAGGACAGCTCGGTATAGAACCGGTCCTCAATTTCCTTTTCATCGCCTGCAATCGCCTGCAGGTCCTTCACTGTATCCTCATCCTGCGCAAAGTCGCGCAGCCACTGCTCATAGCTGGCATGAACATCCATGGTTGATCCTTCCTTTCACTTGTCAGGGTAGCCATCTGCTCCTATTATAGTGTTTTTCCCCGCATTTGACAAGGGGCAGTTTCCTTCTCCGGTTCTCCGCGCGGTCATTGCGGCATACACATAGCCCAAAGGAAAGGAGTCGTGCCCGATGAAGCGCCGATGTGTGATCTGCCTGGCGGGGCTTGTGCTCACCGCAGCGGCGGTGCTGCTGGCCGTCGCGCCGCCCCAGGGCGAGCGCCTGCCAGGAGCCGCTCCTGCGGACAGGCGGCTCGTCCGCGTGTGGATGGTCTCCTCGGTGGGCGGCGGCGAAAGCTGGCTGCGCGCCTGTTTGAAGGATTGGGAGGCAGCCCATCCCGGCGTGATGACCTACCTGCGCAAGGTGTCCGCGGAGGAACTGACCCGAGAGGACGCGGTACTGCCGGATATCCTGCTCTACACCCCGGGCGACATTACCGCGCCGGAGGCGCTGTTCACCCCCATCACCGGCGCAGAAAGCATCCGCGAGGCACTTGTACGCTGCGGAAGATGGCGCGGACAGCAGTACGGCCTGCCGCTATGCTATGGCGGCTATGTGCTGGCCATCGACGGCGCGCTGGAGCCCCAGCATGCCGCCACCCCCGCGCCTACCACCCTGCTGGGCCGTCCCGCCGTCACCGCATTCCCCGACGCCACCGCAACCCCCGGCTACCCCCTTGCGGCAGCGCAGCAGACTGATACGCCCCTTGTGTGTCCCCGGGGTGCGGCGGGCTTTACCCTGTCCTGCCTGCTTGCCCCGCAGGAGCGCCCCGCGCTCTGCACCCCCGCCCCTGCCCCTGCCGAGGCCTATCGCCGCTTTCTGGCCCGGCAGGCTTCCTCCGCCGTGCTCACCACCGGACAGGTCACTGCCCTGGAAGAGGCCGCCGCCTCAGGCAAGGGCTTTGCGTACCGGATTCTCACGCCCTCCGAGGTCATCACCGATCAGGTATGGCTTGGCAGCCTGTTCCCCGGTGCGGGTGCGGAAGCCGCTTCCCTGCTGGCCCACCTGATTTCCCCTTCCGCGCAAAAGCGCCTTGCGTCCCAGGGGCTGTATACCGTACGGGAGGATCTGAAGTTGTACGCTTCCGACGTTTCCGGCCTGATGGAGCGCGCCTCCGCCCGGTCCCTGACGGCCATCAACGCCTACATCGACCCTGAAGACGTCAGCAGCGCGGCCTGGCAGGTGCTTTCCGGCCGGGAGGGGTTATCCGCAGCGCTTATGCCGCTGCTTTGACGGTATAGTTTCTGCCCTCGCGGGCAAGATAAGCACGACAACGCACCGAAGGGAGTCTTGATCCAATGGAAAATCAGGTTAAGGTTCATCCCCGCGCCGGCTGGCAGGAAGACGAGACTGCCCGGCTGTTCACCGCCGTGAAGGAGGCTTCCCGCAGCGGCGCACCGCTGCGCAGCGTGTTTGAGTCCCTTTCTGATGACCTGGGGCGCAAGCCCAACAGCATCCGCAATTACTATTACGCCTGCCTGCGGCAGAAGCCCGACGCATCCTTCCTGCGGGCCGCGCCGTTTCACACCTTCACCCCGGAGGAAACCCACGACCTGCTCCGCCAGGTGCTGATGGCCCGGGGTCAGGGCATGTCCGTGCGGGCCTGCGTCATGGGCATGGCCGGCGGCGATCACAGCCGCATGCTGCGGTATCAGAACAAATACCGCACGGTGCTCAAGCATCGCCCCGAGCTGGTAGAATCCGTACGGGAAGAGCTGCGCCGGGAAGGACTGCCCTATCCCGCCGAGCCCATTGTTGACCGGGCGGACGGCGCCTTCTGCGATCCGGAGGACGCAGCGGCCTCCCGCCTGATGGCCGAGCCCTGCGTTTCCGCCATGCTGGAGGGACTCAAGGAGCTACTGCGCCGGGCGGCAAGGACGGAGGAGGGCCGGGAAAAGCAGCGCCAGCTGGACCGTCTGCGGGTGGAGCAGGATTTGCGCCGCCTTGCCTGGGAAAAGGATTTCGACGAGGCCGCCGCGCATCTGGAGGGGCTGGTATGCCTGCTGAAGGATTTCCTGGCCCTGCCGAGGGAGTCGCAGATACCCCAGCTGGATACCTTCCGCGACGCGGCGCTGGAGGGTGTTTCCCGGGCGGAAACCTTCCTTTCCCGTCCCCACGGCTGACACATTGCAAATCGGCGCGGCCTCATGTATAATAAAGGCAAACCTGCCAAAGAAGGAGGCCGCTTCCATGAACATTGGCATCCGCCTGCACGACACCGCCGGAAGCACCCTGGAGGAACACCTGAAAAGCGCCCGCGAGCAGGGCTTTTCCTGCGCCCATATCGCCCTAAGCAAAACCATTCCCGGCTTTTCCATGAAGGATGCGCCCGCCCTGCTGACAGGCATCCTGGCAGCGGAGGTTCGCGCTCTGCTGGACAAGTACCATCTGGAATGCGCCGTGCTGGGCTGCTATCTGAACCTGGCTACCCCTGATGAAGCTGAGCTGGCCAATACCATCGAATGCTACAAGGCGCACCTGCGCTTTGCCCGGGCCATTGGCGCCGGGGTGGTAGGCACGGAAACCGGCGCGCCCAACGCCGCCTATGCCACCTGCCCGGAGTGCTGGACGGAAGAAAGCTTGCAGCTGTTCATTGACAGGCTGCGCCCCGTCGTGCGCTATGCGGAGGAGGTTGGCTCGATCATTGCCATTGAGCCGGTCTGCCGGCATATTGTTTCCACGCCGGAGCGCGCCCGCCGCGTGCTGGACGCCATTGACTCCCCTGCCCTGCAGATCATCCTGGACACGGTCAACCTGCTTACCCCGGACAATCACGCCCGCTGCAACGAACTGATTGACGAATCCGTTCGCCTCTTTGGCGACCGTATCCGTGTGCTGCACATGAAGGATTATCGCGTTGTTCCCGGCATGACGGATGTCCAGTCCATTGCCTGCGGCACCGGCTGCATGGATTACACCCGTCTGCTCGCCTTCGCCCGTTCCCATCCCGGCCTTCCCATGACCCTTGAGGACACCGTTCCCTCCAACGCCGAGGCCGCCCGTCTGTTTCTTGAAAGTGTGTGACGGGGCCGCAGCCAAAGGGGCGCTGCCCCTTTGGATTCCCCGCCAGAGGGCCCTGCCCTCTGGACTCCCGATCAG
>CAMDVP010000061.1 GCA_945877525.1 uncultured Clostridia bacterium
TCTTATCACAGAAGGCCTTGGTTTTCATCTTTTACAGAGTTTTTTTCACAGGCTCACTCAAACCAACAGTCTATCGCTTTTGTGTACCCCAAAGCGGTTGTATTCGGCGTCCCTCAGCTTCCCTGAAACGCCAATTTATGTTGGATATCTATTGCTTCTGGTTGTTTTTTCAAATTACGCCCAGAAAGTCCGCCTTGTACGGAGTTTCAGGACCACCCCAACGGAGAAGTAGGTTCACTGACACGGTGAAATAGGGCCACATGAAATAAAGACAAAGACCAAAGCACATGGTAGTTGCCTTTTTCCATGCGCAGTTCCGTGGTGATCATCCTCCCAATATCGTGGACTGAATCTGATTATATCAACCCGGCCAAATACCATTATCAGTACCATTAACCAGCTGGTATGCAATGGGATATTGTTTAAATGTATCTCCTTATACGGCATACGAATCATGCCAGAAGTAACATAAATGAACATCACGGGAAGTCCTTGACGCGCTTTGAATCTCCTATGCTCCACTTCATCAATCTAAATAATCCGAACCAGTTGTTCCTTGCGGGCGATAGGTTCGTATTATTTCTTTATTTCGCACCAGACGAACAGTCGGCCCGGCAGGCCAAGAAAAACAACGTAAACGAAAAGAGGGACACCGAACCTGCATCAGGCCCGGTGCCCCTCCGAATGTCTTCAGGCTGTCTCGTTGGGCGAGCCATTGTTCCTTCCAACCTTCATGGCCTGCACGCGCTGCCACGGGGCAAATTCCCGCTGAAGATATAGTATCTCTGCCGGGTGGGGTGGAAACAAACGCGCTGCTACAGACAGTGCAAAACAGAATGCTCGGTTGTGCGCGCTCCTCATCTTCAAGGGTGCTGCGCCACATCAGTCTGTTGAGTTCCTTGCCCAGCAGAGGAACAGATGACAGATTATAGTCGCAGTTGATCACATCATCATGAATGGTCGCATCACCTGATTGTCTACCTTGTCCATCACTTTGGACAGCTCGCGTCTGAGCATAACAGGCGGGGTGAATTTGGTTGCCCTTTCTCTTCAGCAAAACATGCAGGTTGCTGCCGAACACCGTAGGTATGGAGCGCATCGGTACCTCGTATCCCTTCACCTGTCACAGGATAGCCATTCTCTACGCGCATATCGCCCTTTCTATCAAAACGGCTTCTTTCAACCTCCTCTTTTTCTCCTTCGGGATTTTTTTCCTGTACAAGTCCCTTAAAACAGGTTGCCGTTATCCAGCAGCCGCCTGCGCAACTCCCGTACGTCCACATCCCGTACTTCGCAGTTTTTCTCCACGGCTATGGCTGCAGCCTCGCCCGCAGCCTCGCCCACGGCAATGCAAGGCCCATAACCCGAGCCGAGGCATAGGTATCCGTATCCACGCTGATGGTTCGCCCGCTTAGCAGCAGTCCATCCAAGCTACGGGGTACCAGGCAGCCATACGGAATCCCAAAGGGTTTATCCAAAGGGGTCAGGTCTATATGATCTCTCAGACCGCTATGAATATCAATATTGTATGCCGACTGGGCTACCGCATTTTCCTTCACATAGTCGGAATACATCGCCTGCCGCGTCAGACGAAAAACGCCCTCAAAATGCCGCGTTTCTCTCACACCCAGGTTTGGTGCAATGGTAGAAAGTCTGGCGTTTTCAAAGCCTGGCACATATTTATTCAAAAAATGCATCAGGGTATGAACCTGCAAGTAGCCTTCCTCCAGCCCGGCAGATAGCTGGTAAGGATCCGATGCGTCAATCCGGATAATCCGGGAGGTATTGATAGCCAGCAGTCCCTCCACCGGCGTGGTTATGTAAATGAACTGATTGCGCGGAATATCAAAGTCTCCTGCTTCCCTGGCTTTGCAGATCATATCCGTCAGGCCGATGAAGTAGTGTCCTGGAGTTCTGCGGAAGAAGTCTGGGTCATATCCCTGTGCGTAGTCCTCCTTGATACCAAAGTCTTGCGGATGACTTTGCGCGAAAGATAACAGCTTCTCCAGGTCGTAGTTAGTTACGGTAAACATCAGCGTTGCGGGTTGCATCACGCCTGTGCTGTCCTGGCCAAGGTGATGGTTCGCCCCGGACATATAATATAGGCCAGGTCGCCGTCACCGGTCGCATCAATAAATACTTTGGCGTTCAATACGGTTTCCACACACTTGCCATATACGGCTGCACTGCACACATGGTTATCCCTCACCTGCACGTCCAGAAGCTCCGCATTGAACAGAAGCGATACCCCGGACTCCCGGCACATTTCTACTGCCGCAATCTTGAAGCATTCCGGCGAGATGGGCGTGATGGAGTTGTGTACGGGGCAACGGAAATGACCCATGGCGCCATGCATCCGCGTCAGGCGATCCACTATCTCCTGGGCAATGCCGCCCAGTGCCTTGTGGCCTTCACGATCCAGATAGCCCAAGATCCCCAGTCCTGATGCCGCGGCACCGCCCAAATAGCCGTTTCGTTCCACCAGAATTACTTTTTTTCCGCGTCGTGCCGCAGCAATGGCGGCAGGAATGCCTCCTGGGCCGCCACCGATGACAGCCACATCATAGTCGCTGGTTACTGTCCGATGCATATATTCCATTCCTTCCCTCAATAACTCAGATGAAAAGAAGCGACACGCCGGTGTTTGTTTGCGCCGGCGTGTCGCGGGGCTGTTCAGGCAAGGGAACCGTAATCAATTTCTATAGGCATGCGGGTTTTGGCAGATTCCATGATAGCCAGAATCGCCGGAGAGGTCCGTGCGGCGTCCTCCAGGCTGACCACAAAGGGTTCGCCGGAGGCCAGCTTGTCCACAAAGGAGCGGATGCTCTCATAGGCAAAGCCCTTTACCCTGCCGTGAATCTGGTTGCGTACGATGATGTCCGGCACGGTTACCTTATCGTCGGAGTAGAACTGAATGAGATTGTGATTGCTGGCATCTATGGCAACCATGGCCTTGTCGCCGCACAGGTTGCACTTGATGTCATTGACGCAGGGATTGGCGTTGGGGGTAATCCAGCCGTTTTCCATCTGGGCAATGCCGCCCTTTTCAAACTCCAGCGTGCTGAGGAACACATCCTCCGTTGGCACATTCAGCGCATCAAGCACGCCGCGGTTTGCTACGGTGTAGACCCGCTTTACCCTGTCCTGGAACAGCCACTGTAGCGTGTCAAAGCTGTGGCTTCCCAGAAACCACAGGATCGAGGAACTGGCGGCCCAGGGAAGCATATCGGTGGCCACCCACTTGATGTCGTTCAGGCGGAAGTAGGCGTTGCGGAGGGTGCCCAGCTCGCCCGCATCAATCAGCCGCTTGGCCTCCGCAAAGGGCGGACTCCAGCGGTTGTGCAGGTCCACCATGGCCCGCACCCCGTTAGCCTTCACTGCATCCACAATCCGGAATACGTCCTCCCGGGTGGTTGCCAGAGGACTATCCCCGGTTCATGGAGCCATGAAGCGAAATCTCACCTAACCTCTGCCCCATGATTCATCCTCCGGCCTTATGGCGGGGATACGCACTGTAACCTCTGTACCACCCGGCGTGCAACTGTGATATTGGAGACAATAGCGTTTTCCAAAGCGAAGCTGCAACCGCTCGTTGATATTTTTTACACCATAGCTGGAACCTTGATGTGTCTGCTCTTTTTTTAGAATGGTTTTCAGCACGTCGGGAGAAATGCCTGCGCCGTCATCCTGGATTCGGATAAGCACTTCCTCTGTTCCATCCATTGCTGTTTCCCGTTCAAATTTGACACCAACAGAGCCTTCTTGCTCGGCCGTCTCCTGAATACCGTGCACAATAGCATTCTCCACCAGCGGCTGGAGGATAATCTTCGGGACAGAACAATCGCCAAGCCACGATGGTTCCTCGCATGAAAAATGGATTTTTCCCTGAAAACGGATATTCTGAATATGGACATAAGTTTTGACGTGCATCAGTTCTTGTGATAATGGAACCATTTCGCGGCCTCCACTGAGCGTGAGCTTATAAAATTTGACCAAAGCGCTTACCATTTCTGTAATCTGCGGTACATCCTTTTGTATAGCAATGCAGTTGATCAGGTTGAGCGAATTATATAGAAAATGTGGATTAATCTGTGCCTGAAGCGCGCACAACTCTGCATTTTTGACAGCACGCCCCATTTCATATTGTTCATCTATCATAGCCTTCATGCGGCGACTCATGGACTGAAAGCTGTTAATGATTTCGCCTATTTCATCTTTACCGGGATTTGGAAGACAAATGTTAAAATTCCCCTTCTCCATCTTCTTTATCTCAGTGTTTAATAGAAGCAGTCGGTTAAGAATGGAATTTACCGTAATACAGGCAAGGATGTAAGAAATCAAACCAATCAGAACCATCTCCGCAAGTAATCTGGGATACAATTGCTGCTGGGCCTGGAAAACCATGTGCTCAGGCAGCGCTGCGGCCAAACACCAGCCGGGTGGGTACAGCTTTTCGAAACGAAGAATATATTTTTGTCCATGGAAAAGCAGAAAGTCCCATTGATGGGAACCTGGCAGGGTGTCCGCACTGTCAATATCTTCGTAGCGAAAATTCCCTTTTTGTCCGTCACGGTCATAGAAGGACTCTACGTCATCAGTCAGGCCGAGGAAAAAGTCTCCGGCAAAAGGCATATCTTGAAGAACCTGGCGAATTTTTTCACCTGCGACATCTACCTGCATCAACCCAACCGGCTCATAAAAATTATCCGGTGAATACAATATACTCACATATGAGAAAAAATCAGAAGGCGACCCATCCGCTTCCATAATCACACCTGGCGTTAGCCAAAAGCGGCTGCTGCCCTGCGATAGAAGAGAGCGGTACCAGTCACTATGCTCAATATGTGAAAGCGAAAGCAAGGCTTGTTCATTTTCTGTATGCAGTGCATCATTTTCTACATATAGCAGGATACGATCCACATCCGATACTTTTTTCATATAGCCAAACAGTTGATTAAGGCGCTGATACTGAATCTGCTGGGTAAAGATCTGATTGCTGTCGGCTTTCATAAATTGATACATGTCGGCATTGGTGAGCAGATTATCCATCGTTTTGGCCATACCGGAAAAATATCGGTCAAGAATGGAAACACATTCATCGTAGGATTTTCCTGTCGATGAAAGCGTCTGATTGAGGATAAGCTGATTTGTGTTCCGATATGAACTGAATGTTAATAGGAGCAACGGCAAAACCAGGAACAGCAAAAACAACAGCTTGATCTTCCGTTTCAGAGAAATGCAATCCGTTATCCGTAATAGAATATTTTTTCTTGTTTTCATTTCAGACGCTCACTTTCTCAGGACAAGTTTTCCCGGAAAGCCTTTGGACTCAGTCCGGTTTCACGTTTAAATACCTTGGAAAAGTAATTAGCATCATGATAGCCAGTGCGCTTGGCAACGGCCGTGAGGGAGAGAGAGCCATCCGTCAGAAGCTCTTTTGCATGCGCGATTCGTACTTGAGTGATGAATTGATTGATGGTTTTTCCAGTTTCTTTCTTGAAGAGAAGCGATAGGTAGTTGGAGGAGAGATAAAGCTGGCTGGCCAATTGGGCGATGGTCAGCGTTTCATCCATATAGTTTTTCATGATAAGGTCTATAGCCTTTCTGACGTAGCGCGCGTTATCAGACGTGTCCGTCACTGGAAATCCCATTTGTGATCCCGACGAATGAAGAGCAGCCTCCCGCTGTTGAAATAGTCTCAGTTCCCGTTGTGCTTGAACTTCTGCTACTGCTTTTTCCACTGCCATCGCTATTTCCGATAGATTAATCGGCTTTTCTACATAGCTGATCGCTCGAACGGCGATAGCGGACTTTAAATAGTCTTGATCATCATACGCACTGAGAAAAATGAAGCGACAGTCCTGATTGGCTGCCCGAACTTGACGGGCCATGTCCATGCCGCTCAATCGGGGCATACGAATATCCGTAAGAATAATATCGGGCCGACGCGTCAGTGCCGTTTCCAGTGCCGTCTGTCCGTTATCGGCTTCCAGGATTTGCGTTACGCCAAGCTTTTCCCAAGGAATATAGTGTACCAGCACATCCCGCGGGTAGGGTTCGTCTTCAGCAATGAGAATGCAGATGTCTTTACTTTGCATAGCTCGCTCCTTTCCTTTCAATATAATTGGCGTTACTATCTACATTTTGATTATATGAGAAATAGAGTAAAAGTCAAATGTCGGCAGCCCGGATTGGTTCTCTGCTGCGTAAGAAAGGAGAAAAGTACATGGATTAGAGGATATTACGATTGAAACCGCGGAAGTGGTTTGCTAAAATAAAATCACATAAATGAGAAAACATAATGAAACGAATAAGGAGGAGCCGATGAGAAGGAAAGGCTATATGCGGCGAAACAGAACCCTGTTTTTCATGATTCTGCCCGCGATTGTTTATTTCATTATCTTTGCGTATTTACCCATGACTGGTGCGGTGCTGGCATTTAAGAATTACAATTATTTGGACGGAATTTTTCGCAGCCCATGGAATGGTCTGAAGAACTTTCAATTCCTGTTTGCTGGTGGAAAAATCTATCGTGTCGCATGGAATACCTTTGCCTATAATATTGTGTTTATTGCGGTAAACCAAACGCTTCAGGTGATGACTGCCATTTTTTTAACCGAAATTGGGTCGAAGCTTTTCAAAAAGGTTTCTCAATCAACAATTTTGCTGCCTTATTTTATTTCCTGGGTCATTGTTGGCGGGTTTATCTATAATATCTTTAATTATGAATATGGCGCTTTAAACAATTTCCTGCGCATGCTTGGCAGAGAACCTGTGGATATGTATTCCAACGTGGGCGCGTGGAAATATGTACTGGTAATAGTCAATGCTTGGAAATGGGTGGGCTATGGTTCGGTGATTTACCTGGCGGCCATTACGGGAATTGACAAACAAATTTACGAAGCCGCCGATATTGAAGGCGCCGGCATGTTCCGCAAGATTTTTTCCATAACGCTACCGCTGATCACACCCCAGATTGTCACCCTCATTCTTCTTGATGTTGGACGTATCTTCAAGGGTGATTTTCAGATGTTCTATCAGGTTACAGGCAATAACCCGCTTTTGTATGAAACGACTGATGTTATTGACACTTTTGTTGTTCGTTCACTATTACAGCTGCAGGATGTTGGCATGTCTTCCGCGGCGGGACTAATGCAGTCGGTTATCAACTTCTCTATCCTTGTTTCCGTAAATGCCATCGTTAAGCATGTTCAAAGCGACTACGCGCTTTTCTGAGGAGGTCAGTATGCATCAGAAACCAAGTAAGGATAGAATTCTCTTTTCAGTGATCGCATACGGCTTTCTGGCGATCTTCACGGTTTGTTGCGCGTTACCCTTTCTGTTTGTTATATCCGGCGCGTTCTCTTCGGAGCAGTCCATCCTGGAGCATGGCTATTCGCTCATTCCCCATGCATTTTCTACAGCCGCTTTTCAAACGCTCCTTGCTGCGCCGGGTGATATACTCAACGCGTATGGTATTACCATTTTGATTACGGTTGCTGGCACAGCGCTTGGGATTATCATCACTTCCATGGCGGCTTATGTACTGCAGCGCAAGTGCTTTCCCCACCGAAACGTCATCTCCTTTTTCTTCTATTTTACCACGATTTTTGAAGGGGGTATTGTGCCAAAGTACATTCTCATGATCCGCTATCTTGGGATGAAGAATAATCTGTTGGCGCTGATTCTGCCTCTTCTGATTAATGTGTTCTATATTATCATCATGCGAAGCACCATAAGTTCTACCATACCTGATTCGCTAATCGAATCGGCGGAGATAGATGGCGCGGGTGAATTCCGTATTTTCTGGACAATTATAATGCCGCTCTCAAAGCCGATTCTGGCCACGATCGGACTGTTCATGGCATTGGAATATTGGAATGACTGGTTCAATGCCATGCTCTATGTGGATAAGAAGGCTCTCATTCCGCTTCAGTACTATCTTTACAAGATGCTCTCACAGATTACCATGCTTCGGCAACTGGTGTCCAGAGTGCCGCAGTTGACATCGGTCACACCGCCTGAGGAATCATTCAAAATGGCCATGACGCTCGTTACCATCGGCCCGATCCTGATCCTGTATCCCTTCGTGCAAAAGTATTTTGTCAGCGGGATTATGGTTGGCGCCGTTAAAGGGTAAAAAAGAAAAAGGGAGGAACAAACATGTTGAAGAAGAGGTTGCTTGCCCTGCTGCTGGTGCTGTCCGTGGTTCTGGGAACCGTAAGCGCCATGGCGTCCGATTTGGCGCCGGTATCATTGAAATTCTACTTCATTGGTGAGCCGGCCGCAGACAACGACAAGGTGTTTGACGAGATCAACCGCCTGCTGACCGAAAAGATCAATGCAACCATTGAACCTGTCTATCTTTCCTGGGGCGACTGGGATCAGCGGTATCCGCTGTTGTTTACCTCCGGCGAAGAATTCGACATGATTTACACCGCTGATTGGGCGATGTATTCCGAAACAGCCTCCAAGGGCGGTTTCTATCCGTTGACGATGGATATGATCCAGGCCAACTGCCCGCTCTCCGTGGCGAATCTTCCGGAATCCGCCTGGAGCGCCTCCTCCATCAATGGCAGCTGCTACATCATCCCTCAAAACAACTATTTTGCTAATCATTATGGATTCATGATTCGTGGTGATTTGCGCGAAAAGTATGGCATGCCTGAGATCAAAACCGTCGAGCAGCTGGAAGAGTTCATGGATAAAGTGCTCGAAAATGAAAAGGGCATGATTCCGCTGGATATTTCTCACGACAACGCGGAAATGTACATGCGGGCTTTAGTGGTCTATCCGAGTGAGCACTGGTACCTGGCTGGTGAGCATACCGGCGTGTATACCTATGATTTCACTGATCCTGAGAAAGTCTCTCTCACAGCCTTCTACGATCTGCCTGGATATGAAGAGCATCTGGAAAGAATGACAAGATGGAACAAAAAGGGCTTCTTGTCCAAAAGCGACTTGACCTCTGCCAATGCTGAACGCTTTGAGTCGGGTAAGAGCGCAGTGAAGATCTGCAACCTGTCTGAAGCGAACACGGCATGGCAGTCTGCCAGGTTGAATCATCCGGATTGGAAAATTGAATACATCAATCTGCTGGAGGGTAAGAAGCTCGGCTCTACCGGCTATTCTCAGGGTGTTGCATTCAATGTACGCAGCAAGAACATTGACCGCGCCATGATGGCGGCTGATCTGCTGAGCTATGATCCGGATCTGAATTTCCTTATCAACTATGGTATTCCCGGCGTGCACAATCAGATTGCGGGCGAGGTTGAATACAAAGGACAGACATTCCTGGCATTGGAAGCCATTGATCCTGACGCATATGGCGGATACTCCATGTGGTGTTTCTCCAACACGCCCAATCTGCCTACCGAATCTTTCGATGGATATACGGATATTCTGCTGAGCTATTTTTACGATCAGGCGGCTCATCATCCGTTGGATGGCATGCCCTTCCTGACAGATGCGGTTGCTACCGAAGTGGCTGCCACGTCAAACGTCCTTTCGGAATATCTGCCGGTGATGTATTTAGGCTTCACTGACGATCCTGTCGCCACGTTGGCTGAGTTCAAGCAAAAGCTTGAAGCTGCTGGCATCGAAGCAGTAAATGCTGAGATGGAAAAGCAGGCGCAGGCCCGCTTTGAGGCTGCTCAATAATCTGATACAAGGCATTTGGGGAGGGAAATATGAACGGTCGAATCCTTGAATTGGGTGAGGGCATGTATATTACGGGTGAAACGGAAATTGCATGCACCTCTACGATCATTGCAGAACTTCTGGCTTCTTATGGGCTGCAAAAAGAAGGGGTTGCGCCGCATTACAAGCGCGTTAGTTTCATGCAATGTTTCCCTCCCCAGGAGCTGTTTCGCAAAGGTCTGTTGTCGCCTGATGTGGAAAACTGGAACGACGAAAGTCATCTGGTGTATGCCGACGGGGACGAGGTTTGCATTTATGCAACCTCGTCCCGCGGCCTGCTCTACGGCGCATCTGCGCTTTTACAGCTGACGCAGGGAGGCTATCTCCGGCGGGTATGCGCGTTTTTTTCGCCGATCTGCCTGGAGCGCGGCATGAAGGTTTTTACGCCTTCCCGTGAAAACATCCCCTTTTTCAAGAAATTTGTAGATTTGCTGGTTTTCTATCGGTTTAATACGATTATGATTGAAATAGGCGGTGCCATGGAATACCGCCGTCATCCGGAAATTAACCTTGGTTGGGTTGACTATTGTAAAGAAATGTCGGAGTTCTCCGGTAAGACCACAATCATCCAGGATCATACCTTCCCTTGGTATAAAAACGCCATTCATATGGAAAACGGTGGCGGTGGGTTCCTAAATCAGGACGAAATGCGCGATTTGGTACGCTACTGCCGGGAACGCGGCCTGGAGGTTATACCGGAAGTACCATCGCTTGGGCATTGCGACTACTTAATGATGGGCAACCATGATATTGCAGAACGTCCGGAGGATCCCTATCCGGATACCTATTGTCCATCGAACCCTAAATCGTATGAGATACTTTTCGACGTAATAGATGAAGTGATTTCGGTATTCAAACCGAAACGTATGAACATCGGTCACGATGAATTCTATACCATTGCGGTATGCGAGAACTGCCGCCATAAATCAGGTGCAGAGATCTTTGCAACGGACGTGAATCGCATCGCAGACTATCTTAAGAGCAGAAACGTCAAAACAATGATATGGGGCGACAAATTGCTGAAAAATGCCGTCGTTCCGGATGCAGGACCGTTTGGTGGTGCAGAAATTCCAATGTATAGCCCTGCCTTTCATCGCGATGGGAAGTTCATCGGAGTCATGCCGGCAACATGGCAGGCCATCGAAAGTGTTTATAGGGACGTAGAGATCCTCCACTGGAACTGGTGTCTTTCGGCAACGCTTGAGGATGAGGTGCTTGATGCGGGATTCTCCGTGCGTTACGGGAACTTCGACAGTTACCTTTTCCCCAACTGGCACAAGCACATGAAGAAGAATATCCAAGGCGCAATTATCTCCAACTGGAGCACTCTCAATGAACGAATTTTGCAGCGCAACGGTATCTTCTTTAACGTCGCCTATGCTTCGGAAATGTTCTGGAATCCTGATTTTTGTGAGGAAGACTTTGAAACAATTCGCGCATGCGTAATGGAGGCATTGTATGACCGCAAGAATCCGGAAAGAAAGAAATGTGTCGAATGCAAGGATGCACCACATCCTGATTTTGTTGAAATAACCTACAATACAGACTACCACCCGGCATTCCGCTGGTTTGTTGACGGCGTTTTCCCAGAAGATACAGAATATCTTATCGGCATGGTTCATTTCCATTATGGAGACGGCTCAGAGGAAAAACTGCCGGTGCGTTATGGCGACAACATTGGCTACCGATTACCCTCGTGGGAGCGAGATTGGGAGCCAGAACAGAATATGTACCGAGTAGACGATCATTTAATCGAGACAACCTACGGCACATTGCCAATACAGATCAAGGGTGAAACATTCTACCGGTGCATGTTTGAAAATCCTCATCCGGAAAAAGAATTGCTGCAGGTTGATGTTCAAACAGAGAAAAAGAAGCCATGCTCGATTTTCGTTAGCGAAATCAAAAAACTGACGTATAGAAGGTAGGGGAATTTATGCAGAAGGCATTCTGTTTTCCCATCCGCATCAACCGGCAGGGCGGATATTTTGAGGATCAGACGGGCCGCCCATTCCTTTGGCATGGGGATACATGCTGGCGAATCTTCTGGATGATGTCCTATGAAGAAGCGTGTGTCTATTTGGAAGACCGGGCTGCCAAGGGGTTTACTGTTATTCAAGCGCATATGTTGCCCCATCATGTTTATCAGACGAATGTTTACGGCGCGAATCCATTTGTCCGTCCGGGACAAATGGATTCGCTGAATGAGGCGTATTTTGCAAATGTTGACCGTGTAATCAGCTATGCTAATACGCTGGGGTTGGCTATTGCCATAGCCCCGATGTGGTTGAGTGTTTGGGAGGATGACTGGCATCGCCTTTATCATGGCGAACCTTTGGCGCACTATTCAAAAGCAATTGCCGAGCGGTACGGCAGATGTGAAAATGTCATTGCCTTTATTCATGGAGGTGATGACGATGCCCTTGCCCTTCATGAGGAAATCAGAAAAACGGTACCGCTTTTTAAGCAAATGGCTCCGAACGTTTTCAACACATTCCATGCAGGCATTGGACCCAGCTATCCTTTTTTCGGTGACAACGACTGGTACGACTTCTGTATGAACTATACCTACGACTACGACTCCTGCGTCCGGCAGATGCTGGAGGCGCGCAAACGGTATCCGAACAAACCGGCGTTGCTGGCAGAAACCCACTATGACGGCAACGATGGAATTACACCGGAAGTCATTCGTAAGTTTGCCTATACTTCTTTGCTGCTGGGTGGATGCGGACAAACCTATGGCAACAAGGATCTATGGATGGCGAATATGTTTTGGCCTGATGCTCTATGGTCAGCCGCGGCACAGCATATGATGACGTTGCGTGAAATCGCGGACCGATTGCCATGGTATCTGATGAAACCGGATTTTTCTGGTCATTGGGTGCATACGGTTCGCTCACTGATGCCGGGTGCATCGGATACCTATATTCCGGCAGCCTGCACAGAAGACGAATGTGAGCTTGTCGCCTATGTTTCCGACAGACGGTACTTCACTGTGGAAATCATGAAGGATGCACAGGGCGAATGGATTGACCCAGTCAGCGGCCGTGCATTCTGTGCAAAAACCATCCGTTACAATGAGAAGGACGTCCTGCAAATACCTGGCCGTAATGCAGGCGGCAACGACGACTGGCTGCTGCATATGAAAAAATAGGATGCGCAAATGCGCGGAGGTAGAAAAGCATATGCAAACAAGTGTCTTGTTTCTGGGTGGACCTGGTAATATTTCCGATTCCACTATCGGATACTTCCTTCAAAAGGGCGTTCCTGTTGCTGCGATCAAACGGACTCAGGGCAGCTTAATGGGCTATG
>CAMDVP010000062.1 GCA_945877525.1 uncultured Clostridia bacterium
GTGATTCCCGAAAAGCCGGAGGACATGCAGTCCCTGCGTGCTGCCTGTGAGGCGCTTTCCGCGGAGGATCCGCTGCTGCAGGTGCGCTATTCCAGGGCGCTGGGCGAACTGCAATTGCATGTGATGGGTACCATTCAGCTTGAAATCATCCAGGAGCTGCTGGACACCCGCTTCGGCATGAAGGTCACCTTTTCCAGGCCGGCCGTCATCTACCGGGAGACGATTGCGCGGGCGGCTTCCGGGTTTGTGGTCTACACCATGCCCAAGCCCTGCTGGGCTATCATGCGCTTTGAGATTGAGCCCGCGCCCCGCGGCAGCGGCGTAACCTTCCGCTCGGTGGTGCCTGTGCGGGAGATTCCGGCGCGCTATCAGCATCAGGTGGAGCAGGCCCTGCCCCTGGCGCTGCATCAGGGCAGGCTGGGCTGGCAGGTGACGGATGTAAACATCACCCTGTCAGAGGGCAATTACCACCAGTTCCACACCCATCCGCTGGACTTTATTGTCGCCACCCCCTGGGGCATTCAGGATGGCCTGGCCCGGGGCGGCTCCACGCTGCTGGAGCCCATCCTGGAAACACGTTTTCTGCTGCCACCGGATTGTGTGGGCAGGGTTATGAGCGATGTGGCCCTGATGCGCGGCGAAGTGACAAACACCGAAACCGACACGGATCGCGTGCTGATGACGGCGCTGATTCCCGTGGCAACCAGCATCGACTATGCCGCGACCCTGGCCAGCGCCACCGGAGGGCGGGGCAGCATGAGCGTGAGGCTCCATGACTACCGGGACTGTCCGCTGGAGCTTGGCGCCACATCGCCCCGCCGCAGTGTGGATCCGTTGGATACAAGCAAATACATCCTTGCGGCCCGCAGCGCGCTGGAGGGCGGCATCTTCAATCTTGAATGAGAAGGCTGAACGCTTCTCATTCAAGGGAAGGATGCGTTCAAGGAGGCGCGCTTTCGGGTCTTTTGTCACTTTTTTGGAAGGATTGGCAGAATGCCGGAATTGTCATTTCGGCTGTTCCATGCTATACTGGTTGCGCTTTCAGGAGAGGAGAACAGGATATAAATGGAACGCAGAAATGACGAGCGCGTTTTGCTGACGCTGAATACCCATAGCCTGATGATGCCTGACAACGCCGCCTGTCTGCGCGCCGTTGCCGATGCTTTTGTAAACGAACGGGTGGACGTACTGGCTCTGCAGGAGGTTAATCAGGAGCGAACCGCTCCTGTAATGGACGACCGGACGCTGCAGGCGCTGGGCTATCGGGATGGCGGCTCTGCATGCCCCGTCAAAGAGGGAAACTTTGCGGTGCTGCTGGCGCGGGAACTGCTGGGCCGAGGGCTGAGCGTGCAGTGGACATGGGCGTTCGCCCATGTGGGCTATGACCGCTATGATGAGGGTCTGGCGCTGATTTCCCGGGGGGATGTGCTGCAGGCCGGGGCGCTGAGCATTTCCACGCCAGAGGGACGCTGCGCCCGGGTTGTGCCATACATCAGGACGATGTGCGGGCATGAGCCGGTCTGGTGCTACGCCGCGCACATGGGCTGGTGGCAGGATCAGGAGGATCCCTTCCTGGGGCAGTGGGAAAAGCTGTCGGCGGACGCGCTCAGGCGCAGCGCGGGAGGCCCGGTTTATCTGATGGGCGACTTCAACAGCCCGGCGCACATCCGCGGCGAGGGCTACGACCGCATGCTGCAGGACGGCTGGCAGGACTGCTATACCCGTGCGGCGGAAAAGGACGGCGGCATGACCGTCGGCGGAAAGATCGACGGCTGGCGGGAAGGCAAGGATGAAGCCCGGCGCATTGATTTTGTGCTGACCCGGGGAACGGGGGAAACGCTCTGCAGCCGGGTGATCTTCAACGGAGACTTTTATCCTGTGGTGTCCGACCACTATGGCGTGCTGACGAAAGAAGCATGATAGGGAGACGAAAAAATGAAGCTGCTGATTGTTCGCCATGGCGAACCGGATTATGAACACGATTCCCTGACGGAGAAGGGCTGGCGGGAGGCGGAGCTGCTGGCGGATCGCCTGTGCAGGCTGAACATCCGCGCCTTTTACGTTTCGCCCCTGGGCCGGGCGCAGGCGACGGCCAGGCCCACCCTGGAGAGGCTGGGTCGCAAGGCGGAGGTGCTGGACTGGCTGCACGAGTTCCGCGGCAAGATGCTCGATCCCGTCACCGGGGAAGAACGCATTGCATGGGATCTGATGCCAGGGGATTGGAAGAAATGCCCCGAGCTGTTTGACCGGGAGAAATGGCGCGCCAGCGCTTTGTATCAGACCGGCAATTCCGGGGAGGTTTACGACAAAACCGCAGCGGGCGTGGATGCGCTGCTGGCAAGGCATGGCTATGTGCGGGAGGGCGATATCTATCGCAGCGACGCGCCCAACACGGACACCATTGTGCTGTTCTGCCATCTGGCGCTGGGCATGACCATTCTCTCACATTTGCAGGGCATTTCACCGGTGGTTTTGTGGCACAACTTCTTCATGCCCACCAGCTCGGTGACGACCCTGGTGACGGAGGAAAGACGGCCCAACGAAATCTCCTTCCGCTGCCTTCAGGTGGGGGATACCTCCCACCTGTACGCGGGCAATGAGCCTGTTTCCCATGCGGGCTTTTTCCGGGAAACCTACGCGCTGGAGGACGGCAAGGAGGCACAGTGATGAAGGGCAGGCAGGGGAAAGGGCGCGGCGCGGAAAACCGCAACACGCTGCATCGCTCCATCCGCAGAACTATGGCGCTGTGCGTGGCCGTCTGCGCGCTGCTGGGGCTTGCCAGTCTCAAGCTGTTGGCAGGCTCCTATGACGAGGCCTTTGCTACCCAGCAAAGCGAAGTGGCGGAGCGATACTTTTCCCAACTGAAGACCTGCATGAATGACAGTGTGCTGCTGTCCAGGCAGCTGCTGGGAAACGAAAACATTCAGACGGCGCTGGCGCAGATTTTGGATACGGACGCCTCCACCCGCGCCCATGCCCTGGCCAGAACCCAGCTGCGCGAAGCCACGGCGGTGCTGGCGGGCGACCGCCCCCGATCCATTGAGCATGTGGACGTGGTGGACGCCAATGGCAATTTCTACAGCTATGGCGCCATGCCCATGACGGCTGATCTTCAGACAAAGCTGATGGCGCTGACGACGCGCTGCCCCCGGGACGGCGCGGCCTATTGGTATGCCCTGAATGATGACGGCACCAACTATCTGGTGCTGGCAAGGGCTATACGGGAGACGAAGAATCTGTCCCTGCGGCATTTGGGTTTTGAACTGATGATGATGGATCTGCGGGATTGCCTGAGCAAGGCGGACGCGGTGAACCAGCGCTTTATCAATACCACGGACATTTATCTGGACGGGGAGCTGATTTGCCAGGGCAAAAACAGCCCGGCCGGTGGCGTGACGTTGCCCCTGGACGTTCGGTGGCGGCTGATGACCATCTCCGGGCGCCGCTATCTGGTGACCCAGGGGAGCTTTTTCAGCGACCGCATTTGGGTGGTCAACTTTCTGGATCACATGGAAACCACCAGAGCGCTGAAGCAGGTGCGCCTGGGGCTGACGGGGTCGCTGCTGGCGGTGCTGTTAGCGGTGCTGCTCATTGGCGTGCGCGGTGTGGACAAGCGTTTCCGCAACCTGGAAAAGCTGACGGACACCGTGTCGCACATGCAGTATGGCGAGCTGCATGTGGAGCTGGACCCGGAACTGCTGAGCGCGGACGATGAGGTGGGCGTGTTTGCAAGGCGCTTTCAGCATGCCATGAACCGAATTGACGATCTGGTGAACCGCGACCTGAAAAAGCAGCTGTTTGCCACCCAGGCCCAGTGCCGGATGCTGCAGGCCCAGATCCGTCCGCACTTTCTGTACAACACGCTGGAAACGATCCACGCCGCGGCCATCAGGGACGGCAATACGGACATCAGCCGCATGGCGCTGAGCCTGTCCCGGCTGGTTCGGGCCTCCTACCGCGGTTCCATGTGGGGGCCGCTGCAAAGCGAGATTTCCCTTGTGCAGGAATATTTGTCCATTTATCGAATTCGTTTTGGTGAACGTTTGCAGGCGCTGATCGAATATGACCCGGATGACGGGGACATCCTGCTTCCCCAAATGACGCTGCAGCCGCTGGTGGAAAATTCCATTCGCTATGGTCTGATGAAAAAGGTAGGCAAGGGACGGGTGCGGCTGCGGATCCGCCATACGGGGAACCGGCTCAAAATCAGCCTGTATGACAACGGTGTGGGCTTCCCGAAGGAATTGATGGACAAGTATCAGAACATGCTTCTTGCGCAGCAGCTGGAGTTGCATGGCACAGCCAACGTGCTGGCTCGCCTGAAATATACCTATGGCGATGATGCCGTCGTGCAGATGCGCAGCAGGGAGGGCTGCTGGACCAACCTGTCCATCATCATTCCTGACGAGCTGCCGGACAGCATTCGCAAGGAGGCGGAGGAAAATGTACAGGGTGCTGCTTGTGGATGACGAGCCGCTGACGCTGGCGCATACGCGCAGCGTGGTGGAGCATGGCATCGCGGAGTGCGAGATTATCGGCACAGCCGCCAACGGTTTGGAGGGCATTGAGGCAATCCGCCGCCTGAAGCCGGATGTCGTCATTACGGATGTGGTCATGCCCGGAGCGACGGGACTGGAGCTGATTGACGCGACGCTGGAGGAAAGCCACTGTCACTTCATTGTGCTGTCCGGCTACCAGGAGTTTGAATATGTGCGGCACGCCATGCGTTCCGGCGCGGTGGACTATCTGCTCAAGCCCATTACGGAGCAGGATCTTCGCCAGGCCTTCAGGCGGCTGAGCGGCTCCGCGGCAGAGGAAAGCTACGAGCAGCGCTATGGTTCGCTGGTGGCGCAGGTCATCCGCGCCATTGACGAGCATTATACCGACCCGGAGCTGTCCCTGGGCTGGATCTGCGACAACGAGCTTTTCATGAACAGTACCCATGTGGGACGGCTGTTCCAGAAACGAACCGGGCAGAAGTTTACTGCCTGGCTGACGGAAAAGCGTTTGTGCGAGGCGCGGCGGCTGCTGGACCAGGATCGGGACTTGTCCATTGCCGAGGCTGCCGAGCGGGCAGGCTTTTCCTCTGCGAAATATTTCACCGAGGTTTTTCGCAAGAATTACGGTATGTCCCCGGGGCAGTACAAGCAGGAAGAAAAGGAATAAACGAAGCGCGGAGCCGATGAAATCAACGTCGGCTCTTTTTTATGATGAGGAAGATGTATTATTTGGCCATGGCAAGGAAGAATAAGACAAGAAACTCATTTTTTTGGAAGGACGAGTCAAAAAATTTCATCGTCTTTAAGAAAAAAACATGCTATGCTATGCCTATCAAAAAAGGGAACAAGGAGGTTTTCCCATGAAGAAACTGATGGCTGTCCTGTTGACCGTGGCCATGCTGCTGAGCCTGAGCGCGGCGGCGCTTGCCGACGAACCCATGCGGATGTGCTGGTGGGGCTCCGAGTCCAGCAACAAGAT
This sequence comes from uncultured Clostridia bacterium, assembly GCA_945877525.1. Lineage (GTDB taxonomy): Bacteria > Bacillota > Clostridia > Christensenellales > Aristaeellaceae > UBA11524. Next base: position 5,479 of record CAMDVP010000062.1, read on the forward strand.
CTACCTGGGCGTGATGGACATGTTCGTTGAAGCGACCGGCATCGACGTGGAGCCCGAATACTACTCCTGGGATGACTACTGGACCAAGATGAACACCCTGGCCGCCGGTCACGATCTGCCCGACAGCCTGCGCATGGACTATCAGTACATCAAGAGCTATGTGGAAAAGGGCCTGCTGATGGACCTGACGCCCCTGGTGGAATCCGGCGCCATCGACGTGTCCGACGTGCCTGAAAGCGTGCTGAGCGGCGGCATGATCAACGGCGGCCTGTACGGCATCAACGCCGGCTCCAACGGCCTGTGCATGGTGACCAACCGCAAGCTGGTGGAAGACGCCGGCATGGAGGTTCCCACCAACGAGATGACCTGGGACGAGTTTGAACAGTGGGTGCTGGAGTTCCATGAGAAGACCGGAAAGTTCGGCTTTGACATGGAGGGCCTGGACTTCGGCTCCTTCCGCATCATCGCCCGCGAGCATGGCGGCGAGCTGTACAACGCCGACCAGACAGCTGCCGGCTTCGACACGCAGGTGCTGGTTGACTACTTCGCCTCCGTGAAGCGCATGCATGACGCCGGCGCCATCCAGAACGTGGCGGAAACCACCGTGGATGTGGGCAAGGAAAACTACTTCTTCAGCAAGGGCGAGGCTGCTGCCATCTGGACCACCACCGACAGCTCCACCACCTTCGCCAAGCTGCTCAAGGACAACTACGGCCTGCTGTCCTACACCGTGTATCCCGGCGCTGCCGCTACCAAGGCCATGTATGTCAAGCCCTCCCAGTTCATGAGCATCGCCGCCACCAGCGAGAACGTGGACGCGGCTGTGGCCTACATCAATTACTGGACCAACGACGAAGCTTGCAACCTGTTCATCGCCGGCCGCCGCGGCGTGCCGATTTCTCCCAAGATGGCCGATATCGTGGGCGCATCCCTGGATGACATCTCCGGCAACATGTTCGCCTACATGAGCGTGCTGAACGAGTATTCCTCCAAGCTGAACGATCCCGAGCCCACCTGCCATGGCGAGCTGGCCAAGGAATTTGAGAATGCTCAGGCCAGCGTGCTCTTTGGTGAAGCGACGCCCGAAGCGGCGGCTGAGAGCTTTGTGGCTTTCATTAACAACGCTCTGAACAACTAAGCGGAAAACCTGGAAATCCTTTGCCGGGGCTGCGAAAGCAGCCCCGTGACTTTCATCCCGGAGCCTGTATCCTCTCCCGTCATCTGCGCAGGCTCCGGGAAGCGGCGCTTGCCGCTTTGCCGGCCGGGATCATGCCGGCTGCACAGCCCCCGGACGGACTTCACAGAAGGAAGGATGAACGTTGTGATCGCCGCCAAGAAAACCACACTGACTGCGGGCGCAAAGCGGCGCCTGCTGAAAAACAACCTCGCGGGCTATGCCTTCATTGCTCCCTGGCTTTTCGGCCTGCTGGCCTTTACCTCCATTCCCATGCTCTATTCCCTGTACCTGTCCTTCACCAAGTATGATGCGCTGGGCGCGCCGGTGTGGACGGGCGTCCAGAACTATGTGACCATGTTCCAGGACGCTACCTTCTGGCAGTCTGTGGGCGTAACCTTCAAATATGTATTCATCCTGGTGCCGCTCCGCCTGGCCACTGCGCTGGGCGTGGCCATGATTCTGGCGACCAAGCATCGCGGAATCGGCCTGTACCGCACCGTTTACTATATTCCCTCCCTGCTGGGCGGCAGTGTGGCCATCGCCATTATCTGGGCGCAGCTGTTCGGCTCTCAGGGTGCCATCAACGGGATGCTGTCCCAGCTGCTTGGGCGCACGGTGAACTTCAACTGGGTGGGTGAGCGCTCCTCCGCACTGTATTCCCTGATCCTGCTGGGCTGCTGGCATTTCGGCTCCTCCATGCTGATCTTCATCTCCGGCCTTAAGCAGATTCCCCAGAACTACTACGAGGCGGCGCTGATTGACGGCGCCAGCGCTCCCCAGCGCTTCTTCAGAATTACCCTGCCCATGCTCAGCCCCGTGATTTTCTTCAACCTGGTCATGGGCATCATCACTGCCTTCAAGTCCTTCTCGGAGAGCCTGATTATCACCGACGGCGGCCCGCTGAACAGCACCATGCTATTCGCGCTGTACATCTACAAGCAGGGCTTCTCCTACTTCAAAATGGGCTATGCCTGCGCCATGTCCTGGGTGCTGCTGATGATCATCGCCGTATTCTCGATTTTTATCTTCGGCAGCTCCACCGGCTGGGTCCACTACGAAGAGTAAGGAAGGAGCAAGCAAGATGAAAAATGGGCAGAAAACCGGACGCATGACCTGGAAGAAGGGGCTGCGTTCCTTCCGCTTTCACTTCTTCGCCATCCTTTTCGGCATCATTATGATCTATCCCCTGGTGTGGATGGTGGCCAGCTCGCTCAAACCCAATGACGAGGTTTTCACCACCGTCACCAGCCTGATTCCCTCCCGTTTTGTCTGGCAGAACTATGTGGAGGGCTGGCAGTCCACCGGGCGCTATACCTACGCCACCTATTTCTCCAATTCCCTGTTCATCGCGGTGCTGTCTACCATCGGCGGCGTGGCCTCCTCTTCGCTGGTGGCCTACGGCTTCGCCCGCATTCCCTTCAAGGGCCGCAAGGTGTTTTTCACCATTCTGATGGGCACCATGCTGCTGCCTGTGCAGGTGCTGATGATTCCCCAGTACGTGATTTTCCAGAAGCTGCGCTGGATTAACACCTATCTGCCGATCATTGTTCCGCAGTTCTGCGGCGTACCCTTCTTCATTTTCCTGAATATGCAGTTCATGCGCGGCGTGCCCCGTGAACTGGACGAGGCGGCGGAAATTGACGGCTGCGGCTGGCTTCGCACCTATACCAATATTCTGCTGCCCCTGTCGAAGCCCTCGCTGATCACCTCCTCCATCTTCGCGTTCTACTGGTCCTGGCAGGAGTTCCTCGGGCCGCTGATCTACCTCAACAAGCCCAAGAAATACACCGTGTCCATTGCCCTGAAGATGTTCGCCGACCCCTCTGTGCAGACAAACTGGTCCGGTCTGTTTGCCATGACGACGCTGTCAATCATCCCGGTGGTGGCGGTGTTCATGTTCTTCCAGAAATATCTGGTGGAGGGCGTCGCCACAACGGGGCTGAAGGCATGACATGCTTTTTGCGCAGGCGGGCGCTTCCCGCGGCCATCATGTGAAATTTTCCCCTTTTCGACAACGGCAAATCGTGGTATACTATGCTCGGCGACTGTCGTATGACCACCGTCGCAGGAAAGGATGAATACCAATGGCGGATATGTGCAAAAAGCCCATTGAACTGAACGTGAATCACATGATGGCCGATACCCTGGGATTCCAGTATGGAATTTCCCGCGGCCAGGTGGAAGAATATGCGCCCTTTGCCGCTGCGGCCAACCAGGCCGTGCAGGCTGCTCGCGGCACCGGCTGGCTGGGCTGGACCGAGCTGCCCTATAATCAGGAGGAAATCGTCGCCCATATCGAAAAGACTGCCGCCCGTGTCCGCGAGCAGTTCGACGCTTTTGTGGTGCTGGGCATCGGCGGCAGCGCCCTGGGCCCTATCGCCGTGCAGCAGGCCCTCAATCACCTGCATTACAACGAGCTGCCCGCCGAAAAGCGCGGCGGCCCCCGCCTGTACGTGGAGGACAACATCGACCCCGAGCGCATGCAGGCCCTGCTGGACGTGATTGACGTCAAGACCACCTGCTTCAACGTGATTACCAAGTCCGGCGCCACCGCCGAGACCATGAGCCAGTACCTCACCATTTCCGAATTGCTCAAGAAGGAAGTGGGCGACAAGTGGGCCGACCACATCATCGCCACCACCGACTGTGAGAAGGGCAACCTGATTAAGCTGGCCAGGGAGCATGGCTTCGACCTGTTCTTTATTCCCTCAAGCGTGGGCGGCCGCTTCTCCGAGCTGTCCCCGGTGGGCCTGCTGCCTGCGGCGGTGTGCGGCATTGATATCCGCGCCATGCTGGAAGGCGCTGCGGCCATGGACGAGCGCTGCAAGGGCGACGACGTGTGGCACAACCCCGCCCTGCTGGAGGCCGTGCTGCAGTATATCTGCATGGAGGATATGGGCATCAACGTTCAGGTGACCATGCCCTATGCCGACTCCCTCAAGTACATGGCCGACTGGTTCTGCCAACTGTGGGCCGAGTCCCTGGGCAAGAATGTGACCCGCAAGGGCATGGCCAAGAACTGCGGTCAGACCCCGGTCAAGTCCCTGGGCGTGACTGACCAGCACAGCCAGCTGCAGCTGTACACCGAAGGCCCCTACGACAAGGTGATTACCCTGCTCAAGGTGGAGCATTTCCGTGCGGAAAGCCCCATCCCCCACGGCTGCGAGGAATTCCCGGACGTGGCCTTCCTGGGCGGCAAGAGTCTCAACCAGCTCATCGAGGCCGAGCGCCAGGGCACCGAGTACGCCCTGCTGAAGAAGGGCCGCATGAGCCAGTGCATCACCCTGCCTGAGGTGAACGCCCACACCATCGGCCAGCTGATCTTCTTCTTTGAGATGGCTACCGCCTATGCCGGCGAACTGCTGGACATCGACGCCTTCAACCAGCCCGGCGTGGAGGAGAGCAAGATTGCCTCCTATGCGGTGCTGGGCAACACCTCCGAGAAGTACCAGAAGAAGGCTGCGGAGATGGCGAAGAAGCCTGCGGGCAAGGCGGAATACATCCTGTAATCTCAGCGGAGCCGGAGGGAAGCGTCCTTCCGGCTCCTTTTCTGCGTAAAGGAGTTGCCCATGACCTATACCGATCTTGTGTTTGACCTGTACGGTACCCTGGTGGACATCCATACCGAGGAAAACGACCTGGTGTGGGAAAAGACCGCTCTGTACTTTGGCTACTACGGCGCTCACTACACCGGGGAGGCGCTGAAGGCGGCTTTTACCGCTGCCATGGCGGCCCGGAAAGCCGGGGCTGGGCAAAGCTATGAGTGCTTCCCGGACATTCCCTTTGAGCAGGTGATGGCGGAGCTGTTTCGCGCCGGGGGCATCACGGAACATGCCGACGTTCTGGGCGTGAACGCCGCCCAGCTGTTCCGCATTGCCTCAACGGAGTACCTGCGGCTGTATCCCGGCGTGCCGGAGGCGCTGGCAGCTTTGCGTGCCAGGGGCTTCAGACTGTGGCTGCTGAGCAATGCGCAGCAGGTATTCACGGCCTATGAGCTGCGAAGCCTGGGCCTTGGCGGGCAGCTGGACGGCATCTATCTGTCCTCCGACTACGGCTGCCGCAAGCCGGACGGACGGTTCTTCCGGGCGCTGCTGGAGGAACGCCGGCTGGACGCGGGCCGATGCCTGATGATTGGCAACGACAGGGAAACAGACATTGCCGGTGCGCGGGCGGCAGGGCTGGCCACCCTGTACATGCACACCAACCTGACCCCCTCTGACCAGGCTGCGGCGGATCCTGCCCTGGCTGTCGGAAGGACAGCGGGCAGGCATTACGAGTTTGAGGGAAGCGACTGGAAGCAACTGGCGAAGCTCATCGGGGCGCTATGATGCGCTGCTGCAGGCAGGTCATACAGGCTTGGTTTCCTGATCGCGGGGAAGATGGAAAACCCATGGCCTTTTCGGGCAAAGTGTGATACAATGCTTCGGTGGTTTCCCTCAGGCCTTCGCCATAAGGGAAAAAACGGATAAGGGAGGAATCTACTGTGACCAATTCCAGGAAGGCTGCCGGGCTGGACAAGTTCTTCGGCATCACGGCAGCCGGTTCCACCATGCGCATGGAAATCATGGCAGGCGTTACCACGTTCTTTGCCATGGTATACATCCTCATGGTCAATGCGGGTATGTTCACTGCCGCCGGCGTGTCCTATGGCGCAATCTACATTGCCACGGCCATTTCCGCCGTGGTGGGCACGGTGTGCATCGGCCTGCTGGCCAATCTGCCCCTGGCTCAGGCTTCCGGCATGGGGTTGAACGCCTTTTTCGTGTATACCTGTGTGTTGGGCTTCGGCATGAGCTATGCCAATGCCCTGGTGCTGGTGCTCTTTGACGGCGTGCTGTTCATCATCCTGACGGTGACGGGCCTGCGCAGAACCATCTTCCAGGCGATTCCGCAGTCGGTGCGCGTGGCGATTCCCGCGGGCATCGGCCTGTTCATTGCCTTCATTGGCCTGCAGAATGCGGGCATTGTGGCCAAGGACGCCGCCACCGGCGTGACCCTTGCCTCCTTCAACCTGCTGAAGGAGGGTGCATGGCCCGGCGTGATGCCCATGCTGGTGACCATTGCTGCCGTGCTGGCCATCGCCGTGATGGCGAAGAAAAACGTCAAGGGCGCGGTGCTGTTGGGCATGCTGGGCGGCGCTGCGGCATACTATCTGCTGGGTTACCTCACTGTGCCCGGCTTTGCCCTGGGCCTGACCCTGGAAAGCCCCTTCGCCGCCTTCGGGCAGTTCTTCAGTGAGTCCTTCCTGAAGGTGTTCACGGAGGGCTTCAACTTCTCCGGCTATGTGGCGGCGCACGGCGCGGCAAACACCGTGCTGGTGATTGTCACCACTGCGCTGGCTTTCTGCATGGTGGACATGTTTGATACGCTGGGCACCCTGTATGGCGCCTGTGCCCGCGGCAACATGCTGACTCCGGAGGGAGAGGTGCCCAACATGGACAAGGCCATGCTGGCTGACGCCATCGCTACCACTGCCGGCGCAATCTGCGGCACCTCCACGGTGACGACCTTTGTGGAGTCCGCCTCCGGCGTGGCTGAGGGCGGCCGCACCGGTATGTCTGCCATGGTCACGGCGGCGCTGTTCTTCGTGGCCATGTTCCTCAGCCCCATCGCCCAGCTGGTGCCCTCCTGTGCCACCGCTGCCGCGCTGGTGTATGTGGGTGTGCTGATGATTGCCTGCGTGAAGGACATCGACTGGCACGATGCCAACGAGGCCGTGCCCGCTTTCCTTACCATGGCCATGATGCCCTTCACCTATAATATTTCCTATGGCATTGCCTTCGGCCTGATTTCCTGCATTGTGATGAAGGCCTTTACCGGAAAGGCCAGGGAGATCAAGGCGGGCACCTGGGTGATTGCCGCGCTGTTCCTGGCGATGCTGTTCCTGACGCACTGACCTTGCAAACAAACGGCCCTGCTTCGGATGACCGAAGCAGGGCTTTTTGCGTGCGGGAGCATGAAGCAGGGTGATCTCCATGCATGATGAATTGGGCAAAGGAACGCAGACGATGCTGCTTGGTGGTAACCGCTCAATAATCCCCCGGTACAGAAAAGCCGTGGTCCCCAGCACTCACAC
>CAMDVP010000063.1 GCA_945877525.1 uncultured Clostridia bacterium
ACACCCCATTCGTTAGTAGTATACCATACTGTCTAACAAATGGGGTGCTGTTCAATGCCGGGAGCGCCCCTTTTTGCATGCGCTTATTCAGCCAGGCTGGCAGGCTCCAGCACGGCCAGACGCGGCTGGCAGGAAATGTCCTCCCTGCATACCCGCAATAGCGGCAGCCGCTCCGCTGCCACGGGATACAGGTCAAGAAATTCCTCCACCGGGGCGATGGGCCAGTCCGCATTGGCCCGGGTACGGTAGTGCATGGGAAGAATCACCCGCGCGCGCAATAGCCCGGCGGTTTTGCAGGCCTGCTCGGCGTCAATGGTGAAGTGACCGCCCACGGGCAGCATCACCACGTCCAGGGGGGCCAGCGCCGCCAGCTGCTCCGGGGTGGGCAGATGGCCCAGGTCGCCCAGATGGCCGACGCGCAGGCCCTCCGCTTCCAGCAGGAACATCAGGTTCCGGCCGCGAAGCCGCCCGCCCTGATCGTCATGGAAGCTGGGCACGGCGGTGACGGTGATGCCCGGAGCCAGGGTATGGGCGCCGGCGGTATCCACCGTCTGCGTCACGCCCGTCAGCGTGTCCACCGCGCTGTGGTCGTGATGCCCGTGGGAAACGAGCGCCACGTCTGCCCGGGTGTGCAGCACAGGGTAGCCGCAGGTATCGTCGTAGGGATCGGTGACAATCCGCAATCCGCAGTCCAGTTCAATCAGAAACGACGCGTGGCCAATACAGCTGATAATCATGGCTTGTCCTCCTTCATCACGCATATGGCTTCCGCCAGATACGGCGCAAGGCCGCCCGGCAGGGGGCTTCCCACGCGCAGGCGCCGGGCCAGCTCTCCATGCCAGATGCGGCACAGCCGTGCCACGGCATCAGGGCCTTCCTCCAATGCCTTGACAAGCGCCCGCACCCATTCAGCCGGACAGTCCGGGCCGGGATGATGCAGCAGCAGCCACAGGCAGCAGCCGGCCTCGCCGGAGAAATCCGTGACGGTTCGCATGGGCGGGGGCGGCACGGGATGGTCCAGCATAAGCCATCCCTTTTCCTCCCGGATGCTCCAGCCCTCCGCCGCCATGTCCCGGCGGAAGGCCGCCACGCGCTCCGGCGGCGCGGCCAGGGGAAGGTCGGTGGCCAGCAGCGCGTCGGGGGCGGCACTGCGGCGCAGGGCGGGCTTTCGGACGGCTTCCGCCTGCAAAAGGTGTGCCCGGCAGGCCTCCCGCAGGGCCGTCAGCACGGCTGATCCCCGGCGATATATTCCAGCTGCAGGGTGTGCATGGCGGCAAAGTTGCCCTGCACGTCCAGCTGGTATTCCAGGTGAACGCTCCCGTGGTCGGGAAAAAGGCTGGTGGACACCTGGGTGGCATAAAGCGCCATGGCCAGCTCGCCATAAGGGGTGCGGTAGGAGCCCTCAAAGCGCCTGTCCTTGACAAACACCATGGTGGTGCCGAAATCCCCCAGGCGGGTCATGGTGACCCGGCCGCTCTGCATCAGAAGCAGCACCTCCTGGGTCAGGGTTTCGCCGGTGGCGTCGTCCTCCTGGCTTTCCTGGTAGCGCAGCATGTAGCCGCCGGAGGGGGTGGGCTTGAGTTCGCCGGTGGTCATCACCCGCACGGGCTCCTCGGGGTTGCCGCGCTCGTCGAGGGTGGAGCCGGTGAGCATCACCAGCACCCGGGTACCTTTTTCCTTCATGTTCATGCTTTCCTGGCAGGCTCCTTTGTATGGGTGATAACAACAGTATAGCATACTTTCCGCCTTTTGTGGATAATCCTTGCGCTTTTTTCCGGGAAAGGGTATGATAAGGGCAGCAAGTGAGGCGAAGGAGGCTGCCTATGCGCATTGCGGCCCGGGGAAAAATCAACTGGACGCTGGACATTGTGGGAAGGCGGGAGGATGGCTATCACCTGATGGACATGCTGATGCAGCCCGTCACCCTGGAGGATGAGGTGACCCTTGGCCCGGCGGACAGCCTGACGCTGACCTGCGGGGGATGGCCCCGCCTGACCCCCAGGGAGGACAACCTGGCCCTGCGTGCCGCAAGAGCCCTGCAGGAGGCAACCGGCTGCCCCCTGGGCGCGGCCATTCATGTGGAAAAGCGCGTGCCCGTGGGCGCTGGCATGGGCGGGGGCAGCGCGGACGCGGCGGCGGTGCTTTTCGGCCTGAACCGGCTGTGGGAAACAGGGCTTTCCGCTGGGGAACTGGAGCGCATTGGACTGACCCTGGGGGCGGATGTGCCCTTTTGCCTTCGCGGCGGGCTGACCCGCACTACGGGGGTGGGGGAGATCATGGAGAACCTGCCCTGCAAAAGGAGCTTTCCACTGGTGGTGGTGCAGCCCTGCCGGGGGCTGAGCACGGGGGCGGTGTTTCAGGCCTATCGCGCGGCGGGAGAGACGCGCCGCCCCGACACGGAAGCGGCCTGCCTGGCCCTTGAAGGGGGCAATGTGTCGGGACTTTCCGCTGCTCTGGCCAATGTGCTGGAGCCGGTGAGCCGGGAGATGCGCCCGGAAATTGGGCAGGCGGTGGAGGCGCTGCTTGCCTCCGGTGCCTCGGCGGCGCTGATGACGGGCAGCGGCTCGGCGGTGTTCGGCGTGTTTGACGAGCCGGCGCAGGCAAGCCGGGCGGCGCGGGGTTTGCAAGGGCGCTGGCGGGCGGTATGGCGCTGCGCAACCTGCCGGGACAGCCTGTGCGTTCTGGACTGATACGCGCATAGCCGCCTTTCGCCCCGGGCATGCTGACGGGGACGGGAGGGGCATGCTATGCTGACAATCTTTGTCCGGTCTGTGGTGCTGTTTGTGTTTGCGGTATTGTCCATGCGGGTAATGGGCAAGCGGCAGGTGGGGCAGCTGCAGCCCTTCGAGCTGGTGGTGGCCATCATGATTGCCGAGCTGGCCGCTACCCCCATGGGGGATGTGGGCATTCCGCTGCTCTATGGGCTGTTGCCCATGGCGGCGCTGATTGTCTGTCATGGGGTGATTACGGCCCTTTGCATGGCCAGCGAGCGCTTCCGGGTGTGGATGTGCGGGCGGCCAACGGTGCTTGTGCGCAACGGCGCCATCTGCGAAAAGCAGATGCGCAAGGCGGCCATGACCCTCAACGACCTGATGGAGGCCCTGCGCCTGGGCGGCGCGCTGGATCCCTCGGAGGTGGGTACGGCTGTGCTGGAAACAGGCGGGCACATGACGGTGTTTCCCAAGGCGCAGGCGCGGCCGCTTACCCCGGAGGACATGGGCCTGCATCCGGAGCGGGAGGGGCTTCCCCTGCCGCTGGTGATGGACGGCAGGGTGCAGACAGGCAACCTGGAACGGGGCCGCCTGTCGGAAAAGTGGCTGATGGCGCGGCTTCGGGAGCTGGGATATCGGGATGCGTCGCAGGTGCTGTTTTTGTGTGTGAATACCCGGGGGATTTTGATGGCCCAGGGCAAGGGCAGGGCGGACGTGCAGACCCTGCAGGCGCTTTCTCCGGACGAAGCGGGGTGGTGAACCATGCGCTCACGTCTGGTGATTTCCCTGGCGCTGCTGGCCGTTGTGATTGCAGGGGGGGTACTGAACGCTCATCTGACCCGAAGCATATCCGACCGGTATGTGTCCGCGGCGGAGGAACTGCTCGTCCTGACGGAAAGCGGTCAGTGGCAGCGGGCGGCGGACACGGCCGGCACCTATCATGAGACCTGGGACGAAACCCTCTCCTGGCTGCAGATGCTCATCAATCACGAGGACGGCGACAGCCTGTCCCGGGCGCTGCTGATAGTGGAGGCCGGCATCCGCACGAGGGAGGTGTCCCTGTGCGTGCAGGGCTGCAATGAAATGAAGGAAGCGGCACAGCACCTGTATCACCGGGACGCCTTCACCCTGGGCAACGTGCTTTGATCCTGATCTGGTTTATTATCATCACATGACAGAAGGATTTCGCCTGTGCGCTTGCAATCGGAACAATATTGGTTTATAATAGAACAAACGGAGGGGTGGATCACCGCCCCGGAATCAAGGGAGAGGTACATGATGAAGAAGATGGGCAGAACGGCCGGTGGCGTCCTGGGCAGCGTATGCGAAATTGTAGTGGGTATTCTGCTGCTGGTGAATCCCACGGGCTTCACGGCGGGAATTATCATCGCCCTGGGCGTGTTGCTGGCGGTGCTGGGCGTGCTGGGCATTGTGCGCTATTTCCGCACCGAGCCGGTACGCGCTGCCCTGGAGCAGCAGCTGATCCGCGGGCTGCTGATGCTTCTGCTGGGCCTGTTCTGCGTTTTCAATGCCCGATGGTTCATTGCCACCTTCCCGGTGCTCACCATGCTCTACGGCGTGGGGCTGCTGGTGGTGGGCGTGGCGAAGGTGCAATGGACGGTAGACATTCTCCGTGTGAAGGTGGGCAAGTGGTATTTGCCGGGCATCAGCGCGCTGGTGTCGCTGGTGTGCGCGGCGATTATTCTGCTCAACCCCTTTGCGTCCACCGTGGCGCTGTGGGTGTTTATCGGCGTGGCGCTGATTGTGGAGGCCGTGGTGGATCTGCTGGCGATTCTCTGGGATCGCCTGCGCGGCGCGTAAGGGCCAAATTCTTCATTTTTCCCCGCGCATGGACCCCAAACGGGCCTGTGCGCGGTTTTTTCTTGCCGATTTTGCGGCCCTGTGATACAATAGCGGACGGTAAACCATTGCATTTGAGGAGAAGGACATGGACGACAGAATTAAGGTTGAAAAGGTGTCCTACACCTATGAGGAGGCGGAGGAGCCCGCCCTCTCCCAGGTCAGCTGCCATATTGCGCCGGGAGAATTTGTGGCGGTGCTGGGGCACAACGGCTCGGGCAAATCCACCCTGGCCAAGCTGCTCAACGCCCTGTATCTGCCCACGGAGGGCGTGGTGACCGTCTGCGGCATGGACACAAGGGACGAGGACAAAACCTGGGATATCCGCCAGCAGGCCGGCATGATCTTTCAGAACCCGGATAATCAGATTGTGGCGACGGTGGTCAAGGAGGATGTGGCTTTCGGTCTGGAAAACCTGGGGGTGCCCACGGAGGAAATGCCCGGCCGTATCGAGTCGGCACTGTCTGCCGTGCGGATGAACGCCTTTGCCGACAGCGCGCCCCATATGCTTTCCGGCGGGCAGAAGCAGCGGGTGGCCATCGCGGGCATCCTGGCCATGGAGCCCTCGGTGATGATTGCCGACGAGGCCACCGCCATGCTGGACCCCTCCGGCCGGGCGGAGGTGCTGGAAACCATCCGCCGGCTGAACCGGCAGAAGGGTATCACCGTGGTGTGGATCACCCACTTTATGGAGGAGGCTGCCCAGGCTGACCGGGTGATTGTGGTGTCCGACGGGAAAATCGCCCGGGAAGGAACGCCCCGGGAGGTATTCCGGCACATTGACGAAATGCGCGCCCTCCACCTGGACGTGCCCCATATGACGGCCCTGGCGAAGGAACTGCGGGAGGGCGGCATGCCCCTGCGGGAGGACATCCTGACGGTGGAGGAAATGGTGGAGGAGGTGGCAAGGCTCGTATGCCTATCGAACTGAAAAGCGTAACCCATACCTATTCCGAGGGCAGCGCCTTCCAGGCCACGGCCATCCGCAATGTGAGCCTGACCATTGAGGACGGCGAGTTTATTGCCGTGGTGGGACACACCGGGTCGGGCAAGTCCACCCTGGTGCAGCACCTCAACGGCCTGTTGAAGCCCACCGGCGGCCAGATTCTCATCGACGGCGAGGACCTCAACGCCCCCGGCGCCGACCGCCGCCGCATCCGGCAGAAGGTGGGGCTGGTGTTCCAGTATCCCGAGTATCAGTTGTTTGAGGAAACGGTGGCCAAGGACATCGCCTTCGGCCCGAAAAATCTGGGGCTTTCCGAGGACGAAATCGACGCCCGGGTGCGCCGCGCCATGGCCCATGTGCATCTGGATTATGACAAATATGCCCAGCGCAGCCCTTTCGAGCTGTCTGGCGGACAGATGCGCCGTGTGGCCATCGCGGGCGTGCTGGCCATGGAGCCCAAGGTACTGATCCTGGACGAGCCCACCGCGGGGCTTGACCCCCGGGGGCGCGACCGCATCCTGGGCATGGTGCAGGAATTGCACGCCCGGGGCGGCACCACGGTGATCATGGTCAGCCACAGCATGGACGACGTGGCCCGGCTGGCCACCCGCCTGGTGGTCATGAGCAAGGGAGAGCTGGTGGCCACCGGCACCCCGCGGGAAATCTTCCGGCAGGTGGACATGATGGAAAGCATCGGCCTGGGCGTGCCCGAGGCCGCGCGGCTGTGCGCCCTTCTGCGCCAGCGCGGCGTGAAGCTGCCCGATGATCTGTATACCCCGGAGGAATTGCGGGACAGCCTGCTGGCCCTGTGGAAGGAGGCCCATCCATGCTGAAGAACATCACCATGGGCCAGTATTACCCGGTGGACAGCCTGGTGCACCGGCTGGATCCGCGCATCAAGATTCTGCTGACCATCGCCTTCATTGTGGCGGTGTTCATGGTGCATTCCCTGGTGGGGTATGCCATTATGCTGGGCTTTGTTTACCTGACCTCCCGCCTGGCACGGGTACCCTTCAAGATGCTCATGCGCGGGCTGAAGCCCCTGCGGTTCATCCTGGTGCTGACCTTCCTTTTGAACCTGTTCTTCTCCGGTTCGGGCGAGCCGGTCTTCCAGCTGTGGTTCATCACCGTGACGGCCCAGGGTCTGAGCCAGGCAGTGCACTACTCCCTGCGGCTGATGTTTCTGGTGGTGGGCACGTCGCTGCTGACCCTGACTACCTCGCCCATCATGCTCTCCGACGGCATTGAGCTGCTGCTCTCGCCCCTCAAGCGCTTCCACTTTCCGGCCCACGAGCTGGGCATGATGATGTCCATCGCCCTGCGCTTCATCCCGACCCTGCTGGAGGAAACCGACAAAATTCAGAAGGCGCAAATGGCCCGCGGCGCGGACTTTGAGTCCGGCAACCTGATGCAGCGGGCCAAGGCCATGGTGCCGCTGTTGGTGCCGCTGTTTGTTAGCGCCTTCCGCCGGGCGGGCGACCTGGCCATGGCCATGGAGGCCCGGTGCTATCACGGCGGGGAGAACCGCACCCGGCTGCGGGTACTCAAAATCCAGCGAAATGACCTGCTGGCCTGCGCCACCATGGCCGGGCTGATCCTGCTGATTGTGGCGGAGGGACTTTTGCTGTGAGGCGGATGCTGCTGACCGTGGAATACGACGGCACGAACTATGCGGGCTGGCAGCGGCAGCTGAACGGCCTGGCGGTGCAGCAGGTGCTGGAGGAGGCCCTCTCACGCGCCTGCGGTGCGCCCATTGCCATTACCGGCGCCAGCCGCACCGACGCGGGGGTTCATGCCCGGGGGCAGGCCCTGCACTTTGATACGGAATCCTCCATTCCCCCGGAGAAGTATCCCTTTGTGCTCAACACCATGCTGCCCCCGGACATCCGCGTGCAGACAGGGCGGGAGGTACCCCCCGGCTTTCACGCCCGGTTCATGACCTGCGGCAAGCAGTACACCTACCGCATGGTGAACGCCCGGCAGGGCAGCGCTCTGCGCCGCAACACCCATCTGCATGTGCCCCTGCCCCTTGACCTGCCCGCCATGGCCCGCGCTGCCGAAACGCTTCTGGGAACGCACGATTTCGCGGCCTTTCAGGCCAGCGGCGGCACGGCGAAAACCACCGTGCGCACCATCCGTCGGGCAGAAATGACGAATCGGGATGACGAGGTAACGCTCATCATCGAGGGCGACGCTTTCCTTTACAACATGGTGCGGATCATCGCCGGCACCCTGGTGGAGATCGGCTATCACCGCCGAGGGGAGGATGCGTTCCTGCGGGCCTATGACACCCTCAGCCGCCTGGAGCTGGGCGTGACCGCGCCGCCCCACGGGCTGGAGCTGACCCGGGTGGACTATCCCGAGGCGGCGTTTCGCTTTCCCGAAACCATCCGCTGGCATGAGGAGGCGGACTGACCTTGCGCAAAACCTATATGACCACCATGCCGGACAAGTCCGGCGCGTTCCTGCTGGCCAGCCGCATTATCCTGGCCCATGGGGGCAACATCACCCGCTGCAACTACAATAAGGCTGTGGACAGCCACACCCTGTTTGTGGATGTGGAGGCGGAGGAGAGCGCCCAGCAGGAAATCGAGCGGGAGCTGACCCAGGCGGGCTATCTCTCGAAGGCTGTGCCCCACGCGAAAATTGTGCTGATGGAGTTCGAACTGGTTGACCGCCCCGGGGCCGTGCTGCCCATCCTGGAGGTGCTGGGCCGGTATCATATCAACATTTCCTATATCAGCAGCCAGGAGAACAATACGGGGAAGCAGTTTTTCAAGATGGGCCTGTACATCGAGGAGCCCGGGGCCATCGAAACCCTGCTGCGGGAGCTGTCCACCCTGTGCCCGGTGCGCATCCTCCAGTACGACTCCGGCGAAAAGAAGCTGGACAACACCGTATTCTACATCACCTTTGCCGGGGAAATGCGCCGCCTGCTCCGCCTGACCCAGGAGCAGACCAACGACTTTATCCTCAATGCCAACCTGGTGATGCAGCAGCTGGACGAGCGCAACGAGCCCCCCAGCAAGACCTTCGAGTACATCAGCCGGTTTGCCCGCTTTGTGGCGGAGCACGGCGGCGCGGCCTACGACTGCCGCCTGACCCGCCTGCCCCTGACGGAGCGGGTGACCTGCACGGTGCTGGAGCCCCCCTGCGGCAGCAATATTACCGTGCTGGAGGACGGCCCCGGCGGCCCGCTGCTGATGGTGGACAGCGGCTTTGCCTGCTACCAGCGCCTGACCATGCGGCGGCTGCGGGCGCTGTTTCCCGGCTTTGACGAGCGGCCCAAGGAGCTGCTGCTGACCCACGCGGACTGCGACCATTGCGGACTGGTGAGCCAGTTTGGGGTGATTCACCTGAGCCGCCGCAGCGCCGAGTGCTTTGCCGCCGAGAGGGAGGGGCGGCCCAATGTGCGGGAGATGAACCGCAACACGCTGCCCTATTCCCGCCTGAGCAAGATCATTACCGAATACCGCACCCCCATGGCCAGCCAGCTGCATGTGCTGAACACGCTGCCGGAGGACGACGAAAAGCCGCTTTCGCTCATCGGGCGCTTCGCCTTTGCCGATCTGCGCTTTGACGTGTACCAGGGCAACGGCGGACACCTGCCGGGGGAAATCGTGCTGCTGGACGAGGCGCACCGCATTGCCCTCACCGGGGACGATTATGTCAACGTGCATGGCTACACACCGGCGCAGAAGGAGTTCAACCGCCTGGCTCCCTACCTGATGACCAGCGTGAACGAGAATTCCCAGAAGGCCCGGGCCATTCTGAACGAGCTGCGCCTCCGGCTGGACGGCCAGGGATGGCTGATTCTGCCCGGCCATGGCGCAGTAGTGAACCGGGACGAGGCCCTGTGATCCATCACCCGAAAGGAGAACGTCATGCTTCGCATTGCGAATCTGTCCGTACCCCTTGATTATACAGACGAGAGTCTGCGCCTGCTGGCAGCCAGAAAGCTGAAGCTTGCCCCGGAACGGATGAAAAGCGTAACGCTGGTGAAGAAGTCGGTGGACGCCAGGGACAAGGGCGACGTGCACTTTGTGCTCACGGTGGACGTGCGAGCGGAGGGCGAGGACGACGCGCTGCGCCGCCTGAAGCCCGGCACAGCGACGAAGGTTTCTCCCAAGGCAGCGCCGCCCCTGCTCCGCGCCGCCTTCCGCCGCCCGCCCCTGGTGGTGGGCGCGGGGCCTGCGGGGCTGTTCGCTGCGCTGACCCTGGCACAGGCCGGGGCAAGGCCCATCCTGATTGAACGGGGCCGCCCGGTGGAGCAGCGCGTACAGGACGTGGAGGCCATGGCCCGGCGGGGGCGGCTTGACCCGGAGAGCAACGTGCAATTCGGCGAGGGCGGCGCGGGGGCGTTTTCCGACGGAAAGCTGACCACGGGCATCAAGTCGCCCCACCTGCGGACGGTGCTGGAAACCTTTGTGCGCCATGGCGCGCCGGAAGAAATCCTCTATCTGCAAAAGCCCCATGTAGGCACCGATCTGCTGCGGGGCGTGGTGGCTTCCATGCGCCGGGAGATCATCGCCCTGGGGGGCACGGTGCTGTTTGAAACCCGGCTGACGGGGCTGCTCCTGCGCCATGGGCATGTGGAGGGCGCGGCGGTCGTGCAGGCGGAAGAAGAAAGGGAAATCCTCACGGACACGGTGCTGCTGGCCATCGGCCACAGCGCCCGGGACACGCTGCAGGGCCTGTTCCGCCAGGGAGTCAGAATGGTGCAGAAGCCCTTCGCCATGGGCGTTCGCATTGAGCATCCGCAAGGCCTCATCAACCGCAGCCAGTACGGGCGCTTTGCAGAGCATCCTGCCCTGCGGGCAGCGGACTACAAGCTGAATGTCCATACGCCCGACGGCCGGGGGGTCTACACCTTCTGCATGTGCCCGGGGGGCGAGGTGATTGCCGCGGCCTCCCAGCCGGGGGGTGTGGCGGTGAACGGCATGAGCTGCCATGCCCGGGACGGCCGTAATGCCAACGCGGCGCTGCTGGTGGGCGTGGCCCCCGGCGACTATGGCGACGATCATCCCCTGGCGGGCCTGGTATGGCAGCGCAGCATCGAGCAGGCGGCCTACCGCGCGGGCGGCGGGGATTTCCGCGCCCCCGTGCAGCGGGTGGAGGATCTGCTCGGCGGCAGGGCAACCACCCGCCTTGGCGAGGTGCAGCCCACCTATCGCCCCGGGGTCACCTGCGCCGACCTGCGGGAGTGCCTGCCGGGATTCATCATCGACGACCTGAAGCTGGGCATCACGCAAATGGACCGGCAGCTGCGGGGCTTTGCGCATCCCGACGCGGTGCTGACAGGCGTGGAAACGCGCTCATCCTCGCCGGTGAGGCTGCCAAGGGGCGCGGAAGGCATGGCCGAAGGGCTGGACGGCCTGTTCCCCGTGGGTGAGGGCGCGGGCTATGCCGGGGGAATTGTCAGTGCGGCGGTGGATGGCATCACAGCCGCCCGGGCCGCCCTGGAGAGGGGCGGTGAAGGATGATCCGCGGAGTATGCTTCGATATGGACGGCGTGCTGGTGGATACCGAGGGCCTGGGCGGGCTGGTGCTGGGCGAGGCTGGGGCCAGACAGGGCTGCACGATGACCCGGGCGCAGTGCGAAGCGCTCATCGGTGTCACCATGAAAACAACCCGGGAGCTGCTGAAGGGCTGGTTTCCGGGAATTGACACCGACCGCTTTGTGCAGGACTGGTATACGCTGATGCTGGAGCGCGTCCGCCGGGACGGCCTGCCTCTCAAGCCCCATGCGGACGAAACCCTGCGGCGGCTGCGCCGGAGGGGGCTGAAGCTGGCGCTATGCACCTCCAACGCCCGGAAGGTGGTGGAGGAATATCTGGCCCTGGCCGGGTGGGAGGATGCCTTTGACCGGGTGATTACCGGCGACATGGTGCAAAACGGTAAGCCTGCCCCGGATATCTACCTGCTGGGTGCGCGGGAACTGGGCCTGGAGCCATCGGAGTGCCTGGGGGTGGAGGACTCGGTCAACGGAGTGAAGTCGGTGCGGGCCGCGGGGCTGCGCTGCGTGATGATCCCAGACAGCCTGCCCTATACCCCGGAGCTTGCCCTTTTTGTGAATACGCTGCTGTCCGACCTGTCGGAGCTGGAAGCAATGATTGATAAGGAGAGATGAACCATGACGGTCAAGGAACGCTTTCTGAACTATGTGCAGATTGAGACAACCTCGGACGAAAGCTGCGAAGGCTGCCCTTCCAGCCAGGGACAGTGGACGCTGGCCCGCCTGCTGGTGGAGGAAATGCGCGCCATGGGCATTGCGGACGCCCGGGTGGACGAACACTGCTATGTCTATGGAACCATTCCTGCCAAGGGCAGCCAGACGGCCCGGGTGGGGCTGATTGCTCATATGGACACCTCCGACGGTGTGAAGGGCCCCACCCACCCCCAGGTGATCCCGGATTATGATGGCGGGCCCATCACCCTGAAGAACGGCATCGTCATCGACGGGTTTGACTTTCTGCCGGATCTCAAGGGACAGGAGCTGATCGTCACCGATGGCGAAAGCGTGCTGGGCGCGGATGACAAGGCGGGCGTGGCGGAAATCATGGCCCTGGCCCAGCGCCTGACCGCCCCCGACGCGCCGGATCACTGCACGGTATGCCTGGGCTTTACCCCGGATGAAGAGATTGGCCGCGGGGCGGATCTGTTTGACGTGGCGGGCTTCGGCGCGGACTACGCCTACACGGTGGACGGCGGCGCGGTGGGCGAATTGGAGTATGAGAACTTCAACGCCGCAGGCTGCAGGGTGCAGTTCCACGGGGTGAACATTCATCCCGGCTCCGCCAAGAATCAGATGAAGAACGCCGCGCTGATTGCCATTGAGTTTGCCTCCATGCTGCCCGCACACGAAACTCCCGCCCATACCGAGGGCTACGAGGGCTTCTACCATCTGTGCGACATGCGCGGCGATGAGGAAAACGCCTCTCTGATTTACATCATTCGCGACCATGATGCGCAGAAGTTTGAGGCGCGCAAGGAAACGGTGCGGCGCATTACCGACTATCTCAACGCCAAGTACGGCGAGGGTACGGTGGAACTGCTCCTGCGGGATAGCTACCGCAACATGCGGGAGATGGTGGAGCCCCACATGGAGATTATCGACAAGGCGCGGGACGCCTTCCTGGCCTGCGGAGTCACGCCCGTCACCATGCCCATCCGCGGCGGCACCGATGGTGC
>CAMDVP010000064.1 GCA_945877525.1 uncultured Clostridia bacterium
GGGAGGAAATCTCCGCGGCCGGATGCGAGCTGACAGCCTGCATCGACGGATACTGGGCCAGGGACGGGGGCCGCAGCGCGGCGAGCATCCTGCTGGAGGGTGGAGAGCGTCTGCCGGACGCCATTGTGTGCGGCAACGACGACATGGCCTTCGGGGTGATGGAAAGCCTGCGGGACGCTGGCATCCGCATACCGGAGGATGTGCTGGTGACCGGCTTCGATGCAAAGACCGAGGCGCTGGGCCGCGGGCTGACCACCGTGCTGCGCCCTTCCCGGGAGGCCGGGGAGACCACCGTGCGCATTCTGGCTGAATGGATTGCCGGACGTGCGCCAAAGACGCGCCGGGTGGTGCTGCACACACAGCTGATGATCGGAAAAAGCTGCGGCTGCCGCATGCCAGAGGGCGTTGCCAACGATTATGTTCGCCTGCTCAGCGACGAGCGGCGGCAGACGGAGCGCAGCCTGCTGCGGACGGCAAACTTCTCCGGCGCGCTGACGGGCATCACCAGCATGGAAGAGGCCGGACAGGTGATTGCCAACATTGCCAGCAGCTGGGACGCGGGGGAATTGTACATCTGCGTGCAGCCGGATTTTCTGAACCCCGAGGCTCCATTGCAGGAAAAGGGCTTTCCGGAGCAGATGCTGCTTCTGTCGGCCTACAGCTATGGCGACAGGCCGGGGCAGAACGTCTTTCCGACCCGGTCGCTGGCGCCCGTGCTGGAGGCGGAGCGCGATCACCCCGTCGCGCTGGTGTTCTATCCAATGTATTACCAGGATACGGGGCTGGGCTATGCGGTGCTGGATCTGAGCCATGCGGTGAACTTTGCCATGTACCCGATCATGACCCTGCTGGGCGGCGCACTGACGAGCCTCCGGCTGCAGTGCGCGGTGCGGGCCTACGCGGCGGCCCTGGAGCATATGGCTACCCATGATCCGATGACGGGGCTGCTGAACCGGCGGGGTTTTCTGGATCACACCCCTGCGGTGTATGAGGAGGCATGCCGGGCGGGGCGGTGCCTCGCGGTGATTGTCTGCGACATTGACAGCCTGAAGCAAATCAACGACTGCTACGGCCATCAGGCGGGGGACGAGGCCATCGTGCGCGTCAGTCGCGCCCTGCGGGTATTGGAAGCGGAGGGTATGGTGCCGGTGCACATGAGCGGCGACGAGTTTCTGGCCGTAGGCCTGGTGCGGGACCGGGATCATGCCGTTTGCCTGAGCGACCGGCTGAAGGAGAGCATCGCGGAGATGAACAGGGAGAACCCCTGGCGCTGCGAGATCAGCGCCAGCGTGGGCGTGTACGCTGCGGTGCCCAGGCCGGAGGACGGGATAGATCACTTCATTCAGCGCGCGGACGAGGACATGTATTCCTGCAAGCGCCAACGAAAGCGGAACTGACGTGGGAAAAGCGGATGAAACATGCTGACAGGAGGGGCTGCGGCACCTCCTGTCAGCATATTATTGGACGATAGCTTTATCCCCTGACAGGCAGGGTGATGCACACCCCCGGCGCGAAGTCCGTCGGCGCCAGGCAGGGATTGGCCCGAAGCAGCGCCCCGACGGATACATTCCATTGCAGCGATACGCTTTCAAGGGTATCATCCCGGCGAAGGATGTAGGTGGTGGGTACGTCGCAGGGTACGTTTTCATTGGGAACGCACAATACCTGTCCGGCGGAGAGGGCGTCCAGGTTGGCTTCGGGGTTGGCCAACTCCAGGGTATGACGGTTCAGGCCGTGGCTGAGCTGAATATCCGACACCGTTTCTCCTTCTTCAACGGTATGACGGTCATCCGCCGGACAGACAGCCATATTCTCGTCCTCCGGCCCTTCCCCGGGCGCGGCAGGCTCATCCAGGCTGCCCTCCTCGTCGCCTGCGGGCGTTTCCTCCATAGCAGGCTCCTGGGGCAGGTCGTCCTCCTCCATGGGGATGCACAGCACGTCGCCCACCATCAGCCGGGCGGGGTTCACGTTGCTGTTGGCCTCCAGCAGGTCGCGCAGGGGAACGCCCAACCGGTGGGCAATCAGGTAAAAGCTGTCGCCGCGCCGCACGGTGTATTCATAGCCGCAGACCTTCTCCTGCGGCGGACGATGGGTGGAGGAATCCGTCATGGCAAGCGCTCCTTTCAAGATTGGCTGATTGAATCTATGTTCTTTCTTCTATTTGTAGTACAGCGCGGCATTTTTCCACGCCCTTTTTTACGAAATGACTGTTTACAAGGGTATAAACTGTGGTATACTGATGGACGAATGGCCAGCGCCATTCCAGTTGACGACGCTTTTTTTTCGGCGCATGCCGCCCCATGAAAGAGGATGTGCCGCCTGCCAGGCGGCGGAAAGGTGAAGGTATACGGATGAATAACGGCCGTCCACAGTATGGAAATCAGCCGGGCATGGGCAACCAGAACGCCGGCCGGCCCGCCGGCTATACGGGCGGACAGCCCCAGCGCCAGATGCCCGGCCAGGGACAGGGCTATGGGCAGCAGAACTACGGGCAGCAGCCCGGCTATGCGCCCCAGGGCTACGGGCCTCAGGGCTATCCCCGGCAGCCCTATCCCCCCCAACAGACGGTGCGGCAGGGAGGCTACGGCCCGGGATATACATCCCCGCAGCAGCCTTACCAGCAGATGCCGCAGGGGGGCTATCCGCCCAGGCAGCCCTACGGTTATCCCCAGCAGAATGCCTATCAGCAGAGCTTCCCCAAGCAGAGCCAGTCGCCGTATCAGCAGGGCTATCAGATGCCCCCGAACCGTCCGCCTCAGGGATATGGCTACGCCATGTCTGCTCCGGCAAAGAAGAAATCTCCCATGCGGCTGGATCTGGTGGCCATGGTGCTGCTTTGCGGCGTGCTGCCCGTGCTCTTTGTGCTGGGACTTGTGTTCAGCGGCATGCCTGCGCTTAAATGGACGTTTGTGGGGCTGGCGGCAGTGTCGGTAGCGCTATTGTGGGCCAAGCCTCTGGTGGCCTCCAATGTGCGGCTGACCTTCACCGGGGTCTATGCCGCGCTGATGGTGGTGGCGCTGGTCAGCGCCCTGACGGGTTCCGCGCCGACGGATCAGGTGAACGCGGGCGGCGGTATTCCCCAGATGCAGACAGAGCCGCAGCAGGCAGGACAGCAGTCCGCCGCAGGCCAGGGCGGGCAGAACAACCAGGACGCCAACAGTCTTGGCGCGCTGACCACCGTGGCTCCAAGCACACAGACCGCCCAGCCGGATACGGGCCTGTCCAGCCCCACGGTGCAGCAGCTGGAATCCTTCTTCTATTTCTGGTCGGTCAACAACAAGGATAATATGCTGACCCTGTGCGCGCCCAGCTGGCAGCGCAGCGTGGCCGAGCCGCAGAAGGCCCTGTTCTCCATCCTGCAGAACCGTACGCCCACAGACTGGACGGTGGAGAAGATCAGCGGCACGGAGAGCGACACCGCCCGCACCGTGACTGTGGTATCCACCATCGACAAGAACAACGGCCGCGATCCCCAGCGCTACCGCTTCCAGGTGATTATGCTCAAGGAGGACGAGACGTGGTACGTTGATCCTGCCTCTCTGGAGACCAATGAGGAGGAAAGCACCACAGCGCCCACCGCCAACGTGACCAACACACCGCCGCCCGCGGCCATCTCCGCTACGGCGGATACGGTGCTGTACTACAACCCGGACGGCGGCAGCTACTACCATGCTGTGGCTGAATGCAAGCTTTCCACCGATCCGAAGTACCTTCCCTTCAAGGGCAGCTTCAAGTACTCCGAGATCAACAACGAGCCTTACAAGAACCTGAAGCCCTGCGCGGCCTGCGGCGCGCCGACACGGCCCTGATGGCGGCGGACAGGCACGGGCGCATGCCCGGGGCGATGGTGCGCCGCCTGCCCCGCCTGCCGGAAAGACTGCTCATTGGCCTGTCCGGCGGGGCGGATTCCGTGGCGCTGACGGAGTTGCTTTTGTGCCTGAGGGCACAGGGCAGGGTCAGGCTGTGGGCAGTCCATATCAATCATGGCCTGCGGGGCGCGCAGTCAGACGAGGACGAACGCTTCGTCCGGGAAATGTGTGAAAGGGAGAACCTGCCTTTGGCGGTTTATCGCGCTCACCCGCCGGAGCATCCGGGAGAGGACTGGGCCAGACAGGCACGCTACGGATTTTTCCGGCAGGAGCTTCGCCGCTGCGGCGCGCAGGCGGTGGCCCTTGCCCATCACCGGGACGATCAGGCGGAAACGCTGCTGCTGCACCTTTTGCGGGGCGCGGGACTGACGGGTCTTGCCGGCATGGCCCCTGAAGGCGAAAGCCTGGGCGTGAAGGTGGTGCGGCCGCTGCTGGCATTCTCCCGGAAGGAGCTGCGGGAGGCCCTTACCGCTGCGGGCATTCCCTGGAGGGAGGACGAAAGTAACGGCGACCCGCGCTATCTGCGCAATGCGGTGCGCCACGAGCTGCTGCCCCTGATGGAGCGTCTGGCCCCCGGCGCGGGGGCGCGCCTTTCCGGAACAGCGGAGCTGCTTCGGGAGGACGAACGGGTGCTGGCCCGGCAGGCGGAAACAATCGTCGGACGCGAAGCCACCCGGCCATGGATATCCCTCCGTCGTTTGACGGGCCTGGAACCCGGGCTATGCAGCCGCGCGCTGCGGCTGTGGTGGCACAGGCAGGCGGGGGAGGGCCGCGAGGAACGCTCCCTCAGCCGGGAGCAGACAGCGGCGCTGGCTGGGCTGATCACCGCTCCGGCCGGTACAAGATGCAACCTGCCCGGCGGCTGGCACGGCCAGCGGGGATGGACGCATCTGCATTTGCTTCCCCCGGACGGGCGGCAGGAGAAGCCGGCGGTGAGCCTGATTGCCATGACCTACGGCCACGGGCCGGGGGATGGACGGCTGACTCAAAGTATACCGGCGCAGCTTCTGGCGGAATGCAAAGTGCGGACAAGGCAGCCGGGGGACTGGATCCGCTCCTTTGGCGGGGGCGGCAGGCAAACGCTGCAGGATTATTTCGTCAATCATCGGGTGGACGCGCCCTTTCGGGACAGCGTGCCGCTTCTGTGCCGGGGAAGCGAGGTGCTTCTGGCGGCGGGGGTGGGCGCGGGAAACGTGCCGCCCATGAACCATACCAAGGATCAACTGCTTTTGTGCTGGCGGGGCGAAATGCCCTGGGCCCAAAAAGAAGAAGGAGCGAATCATATGGAACGTGATGCGAAGCTGTATGCCGACCTTTCCCGGGTGCTTGTGACGCGGGAGGAGATTCAGCAGGCCGTAAAGGAGCTTGGACGGCGCATTACTGAGGACTACGCAGGTAAGGAACCTGTAATGATCGGCATCCTCAAGGGCGCCGTGGTGTTTTACAGTGACCTGATCCGCGAAATCGACCTGCCCCTGCGCACGGACTTTATGGCCGTGTCCAGCTATGGCAGCGCCACCAAATCGACGGGCGTGGTGAAGGTGCTCAAGGATCTGGATCGGGATATTGTGGGCCATGATGTGCTGATTGTGGAGGACATTGTGGATTCTGGCATGACGCTTTCCTATCTGAAGAAAATGCTGGGCGACCGGGGCGCGGCGTCCATTCGCATTGTGACGCTGCTGGACAAGCCTGCCCGCCGCAGGGTGGAGCTGAAGGCGGATTACTACTGCTTCCAGATTCCCGATGAATTTGTAGTAGGCTATGGCCTGGACTACGATGAGAAGTACCGCAACCTGCCCGACATCGGCGTATTGCATCCCCGCATCTACGGCGGCGAGGGCTGACAGATACAGTTTGCAATCTTCCCCCCTGGTGTGCTATAATGACAAAATAGCGCCGCTATGGAAGATGAATCCCATTGAAGGAGGATCCTGCCTTGAAGAAATCGTCCCGGGGCTGGCTGAGTTATGTGATCCTGCTGGCCACCTTCCTGGTTATTGCCATGGTGCTCAACAACACCATCAGCCCAACGGTCAGCAAGCGGATTGAGTATCCCAAGCTGTTGGAAATGATTGAAAACGGCGAGGTGGCCCGGGTGGCCATCCGCGACAACAGTCTGGTGGGCCTGACGAAAAACACGCGGGTGGCCGCGGCGGATTTCCCGGACCGTGCCTATGACTTTGAAACCACCATCGGCGACGACTTTATCGAAACCGCCCGCCAGATGGAAGCCCAGAAGCAGGGCAAAAGCCTGGAGGAGATTTCCGTCGGTGACCTGAGCTTCACGGTGGAGTACCGCGCGCCGGTGACCATCCCATGGTGGTATGATTTCCTGCCCCTGTTTATCATTACCCTCCTGTTCCTGGCGCTGTGGTATTTCATGATGCGCAGCCAGGCGGGGGGCAACAACAAGGTAATGTCCTTCGGCCGCAGCCGCGCCCGGGTGCAGGATCCCTCCAAGAACAAGGTGACCTTTGCCGATGTGGCGGGTGCTGAGGAGGAGAAGGAAGAGCTGCAGGAAATGGTCGACTTCCTGCGCAACCCCAAGCATTATACCGAGCTGGGCGCCCGCATTCCCAAGGGCGTTTTGCTGGTGGGCCCTCCCGGCACGGGCAAAACCCTGCTGGCCAAGGCTGTGGCCGGCGAGGCCAACGTGCCCTTCTTCTCCATTTCCGGCTCCGACTTTGTGGAGATGTTCGTGGGCGTGGGCGCAAGCCGCGTGCGCGATTTGTTTGAGCAGGCCAAGAAGGCCGCGCCCTCCATTGTGTTTATCGACGAGATCGACGCGGTGGGGCGTCACCGCGGCGCGGGTCTGGGCGGCGGACACGACGAGCGTGAGCAGACGCTGAACCAACTGCTGGTGGAAATGGACGGCTTTGCCATCAATGAGGGCGTGATCGTCATGGCGGCCACCAACCGCCGCGATATCCTTGACCCCGCGCTTTTGCGCCCCGGCCGCTTCGACCGGCAGGTGACGGTGAACTATCCCGACCTGGACGGCCGCGTGGCCATCCTCAAGGTGCACAGCAAGGGCAAGCCGCTTTCGGCGGATGTGGATCTGCGCAACGTGGCCAAGCGCGTGCCCTACGCCACCGGCGCCGAGCTGGAAAACGTGATGAACGAGGCGGCCATTCTGGCGGCCCGCGCCCGCAAGAAGGAGATTGACCAGCAGCTGCTGGTGGACGCCATTGCCCGGGTGCAGATGGGTCCGGAGAAGCGCAGCCACAAGGTTAGCGAGCGTGACCGCCGCATGGGGGCCGTGCATGAGGGCGGTCATGCCATCGTGGGCCACTTCATCCCTGAAGCGGACGATGTGCATCTGGTGACCATTGTGCCCCGTGGTCAGGCGGCAGGCCATACCTTGTCCCTGCCCGGGGAGGAAAACGACCTGATGACCCAGAGCCAGCTGATGGCCCGGGTGGCGGTGGCCCTGGGCGGCCATGCGGCCGAAGCCCGCGGCCTGGGCGAATTCTCCACCGGCGCCACCAGCGACCTCAAGCACGCTACTGAGCTGTGCCGCCGCATGGTGACCCAGTTTGGCATGAGCGAGGAAATCGGCCCGGTGTACCTGGATAACGACCAGGAGGTTTTTGTGGGCATGGAGTTTGGCCAGAGCCGCGGCTATTCCGAGGAAGTGGCTGCCCGCATTGATCAGGAGGTTCGCCGTCTGCTGGACGAGGGCTATGCCATGGCCCTGAAGGCCATCGACGATCACAGAGAGCGGTTTGACCAGCTGGTGGCCGCGCTGCTGGAGCATGATACCCTCAGCCGTGCGGAGTTTGTGGGCCTGATGGAAACCGGCATTGTGCCCGTGGTGGAGGACGATGATAAGCCCCGCCCCGCTGCAGCCATTCCGGTGGAGCCGGAAGCGCCTGCGCAGCCCGTGACCGCGCCTGACAAGCCTGAGCTGCCGGAGGATATACTGACCCGCAGCGACGATGATGACAAAGCCTGACCTTCACATGCACTCCACCTTCAGCGACGGCGTTCTGCCGCCTGCGCTGCTGGTGGAGAAAGCTGTTTCCATGGGCGTAACGGTGATGGCGGTGACCGATCACGATACCTTTGAGGGCTGCGACAGCCTGCAGGGGATGAATACGCCCATTCCCGTGATTCCCGGCGTGGAGCTGAGCCTGCAGGACATGCCCGGGCTGCACCTGCTGGGCTATGGACTGACGGCTGCGCCCCGGCTTCGCGGCAGGGTAGCGGAGCTGGCCCGTATGCGGGTGGGCCGTGCGGAAGCCATGGTGCGCCGCCTGCGGGACATGGGTATTGACCTGGATTGGAAACGGATGACTGCCGCATGCCGGGGTACCGTGGGCCGTGCCCATGTGGCACGGGCGCTGGTAGCGGAAGGACATGTGGCTACCATGCAGGAGGCCTTCGAGCGCTATCTGGGGGAGGGTAAGCCTGCCTATGTGCCTGGGGAGCGGATGTCCATGGCGGAAGCGCTGCCGCTTTTGCGCGGCGAGGGCTTTGTGCCCGTGCTGGCGCACCCGGCGCTGCTGGGCAAGAACGACATGACCCTGCGGCAGCTGCTGGAGACCTGGGTTGACCGGGGCCTGATGGGGGTGGAAGTGTATCATCCCTCGCTGATAGGCCGGGAGGCAGTGCTGGAGCGCATGGCGCGGAGCATGGGGCTGCTTGTGACCGGCGGCAGCGACTATCACCAGGATGGGGACAGCCATGGTCAGATCGGTGCGACTGCGGTGGGCTGGCAGCATGCTGAGGAGGATGTGGCGGCCCTTTGGAAAGCCATGCGCGCCGGTGATGAAAATTTTTCCTCAAGGGTATGAAAAATTGCGGAGCTGATCCGTCTATCCTAATGAACACAGGAGAGGAGGAAGACGATGTATTCCAGCGGTTATGTGCCGCCGAAGCCGCCCGTTGAGCGGAAGCGGCGCAGCGAACGGAATGCTGCCGCGGGTATGCCCGCGGCGACACGGGAAACGGGCATGGACATGTCTTCCGCCCGGATGGCTCCCATGAATTCAGCCAGCATGGCGCAGGGCGCGCCCTCCGGGATGCAGCAGGCATATCCCCCCTACGCAGGCCAGGGATCAAGCGGGGCCAGGCGGCAGAGTTATGCACCGCAGCAGGAGGGATGGATTCCCCCTGCGGCGCAGCCGCATCAGCCTCAGGAGGCATGGGGATATTCCCAGTCCCAGTATCGTGGTATGCAGCCTCAGCAGGAGCCGTGGCAGGGACGAAACGGCTACATGCCGCCGCCCCAGCCTCCGACGCAGCAGCCCTCCCGCTCCTCCGGCGGCGGCAAGCCTCCCAAGGGGCCGCTTTTCCGGGTGCTGATGATGCTGGCATGTGTGGCGCTGGTGGCTGCGCTGTGTGTGGGTGGATATTACGGGATGCAGGAGTATTCCCTGCGGCAGTATGTGGCCGCCTATGACCAGGCGTATTGCCAGGGCGTGTATGTGGACGGTATCCACCTGGGCGGCATGACGCAGCAGCAGGCCTATGAGGCGGTGTCGGAGAACGCCCGGCAGCGCAGCGACGCATGGTCGGTACGCCTGACCTATCAGGGACAGCTGGTGGTGGAAATCACCGCAGATCAGCTGGGCATGACGGTGGATGTTACGGCACCCCTGCAGCAGGCATGGAGCCGCGGTCACACCGGTAGTGTGCATCAGCGCCGGGACGACATGGAGGCGCTTTTGCAAACGCCCTATGAGGGCTATACCGCGCTGCCGGGCGGGGATACCTCCGTGGTGGATTACCTGCTGGAAGAAATCGGCCGCAAGGTGTATCGTGCGCCCCAGGATGCTGCCATCACCGAGTTCGATCCGCAGAAGAGCAACCCCTTCACCTTCCAAAGCGAGGTGAACGGTCTGCGGCTGAATACCGCGCCAATCAAGGAGCGCATCTATCAGATGGTATCCACCCTGGAAAGCGGTGAAATTGAGATTGTGCCGGATACGATTGCTCCGGATGTGACCGTGGCGCAGCTGCAGCAGCTGGTGGCGCTTCGAGCTACCGCAACCACCGATATTTCCTCCCGCAGCGAGGAAGGCCGGAACAACAATATCCGCCGGGCATTCCAGTTGATCAGCGGCTATGTGCTGCAGCCGGGCGCCACCTTCAGTTTCAATAGCGTGGTGGGCGAGCGCACACTGGACAATGGCTTTTTTGAGGCGGATGAATACGCCTATAACGAAACCGTCCGCGGCGTGGGCGGCGGCGTATGCCAGGCCAGCACCACGGTGTATCAGGCTGCGGTGAAGGCGGGCATGCAGATTGTCAAGCGCGAGCCCCACTCCAAGGAGGTGGGCTATTGCACCTACGGCATGGACGCAACCGTGTACTGGAGCAGCAACCGCCGGATTGACCTGTCCTTCAAGAACACAACGGAGCATCCCATCTATCTGGTGGCGGCAGTGCAAAGCGACCCTGCCAACCGCAAGAAGCTGATTTGCAAAGTGTCCATCTATGGCGAGAGCCTGGGCAACGTGACCTATGGCATGGAAACCCGTACGGTGCAGGTGCTGGACCCCCCGACCGAGCCTGAACGCCGCAAGGACACCTCTCACACCTATGTGACCTACAAGGATGAGGAGAAGCAGGTGAGCAGCGCCAAGGAGGGCTATGTGGTGGAGAGCTACCGCGTGACCTATGTGGATGGCGTGGAGACCGAGCGGATGCTGCTGTATACCGATACCTACAAGGCACGGGCGGCGGTGATCTATGTGGGTACAAAGAGTCGTGATTAGTACTGGTTTGCTTCTATAAGCTGTATGTTTGGCAAGGAATTTCGCCTCTGCGGTGAGCAAATGGCTTTGCGATCATCGTTGCTCCGCTTTCGACTTCCGCCTTCGGCGGACTCGCCACTGGCGAGCCGTCGCCCTTTGCAATCCTTCGCTTTGCATCCTATAAACATTTAGAATAAGCATAGTATAATACTGTGCTGCATGAAAAGCATAGCATCAAAGGGACGGCCCCGAAGGTTTCCAAAGGGCGATCGGAAAGCCCTTTGGTCGCGTCCGCAGACGCGAAACCTCTGCCTCCGGTAAAGAACAGTTATACGTGAGAACAGTATGAAAACGCCCCGGGGACAATGTCTCCGGGGCAAATGCTTTTGGGGGAATCAGGCCTTGCCGTTGCAGCCCAGCACATCGACGATCTTGTGACGAACCATCTCGCGGATGCCGGTGCGGGCATCAGTCAGGTACTGACGGGGGTCGAAGTGGTCAGGATGCTCCACGAAGTGCTTGCGCACCAGCGCGGTAAAGGCCAGACGCAGGTCGGAGTCGATGTTGATCTTGCATACGGCCATGGAAGCAGCCTTGCGCAGCATGTCCTCCGGCACGCCCTGGGCGCCGGGCATGGTGCCGCCGAACTGGTTGATCATGTCCACATACTCGGGAATCACGGAAGAAGCGCCGTGCAGCACGATGGGGAAGCCGGGCAGGCGGCGGCCAACCTCTTCCAGAATGTCGAAGCGCAGCTTGGCTTCGCCCTTGAACTTGTAGGCGCCGTGGCTGGTGCCGATGGCAATGGCCAGGCTGTCGCAGCCGGTGCGGGTCACAAACTCTTCCACCTCGTCGGGCTGGGTGTAGCTGGAATCCTCGGCGGACACCTTCACGTCGTCCTCCACGCCGGCCAGGCGGCCCAGCTCGGCTTCCACCACCACGCCGTGGTCGTGGGCGTACTCGACAACCTTCTTGGTCAGGGCGATGTTCTCCTCAAAGGAGAAGTGGCTGCCGTCGATCATCACGGAGGAGAAGCCGCCGTCGATGCAGCTCTTGCAGGTTTCAAAGTCGGGGCCGTGGTCAAGGTGAACGGCGATGGGCAGATCGGTGTCGGCCACAGCGGCCTCGATCATCTTCATCAGGTACACATGCTTGGCATACTTGCGGGCGCCGGCGGACACCTGCAGGATCACGGGGGCGTTTTCCATCTTCGCGCCTTCGGTGATGCCCTGGATGATCTCCATGTTATTCACGTTGAAAGCGCCGACGGCATAGCCGCCTTCGTAAGCCTTTTTGAACATTTCCTTGGTGGTAACGATAGGCATGGGAAGATCCCTCCTTTGCGTATTCGCCTTATTATAGCACATTTGGGCGAGGATGAAAAGAGGGGTTGATGATTCTTTCACAAGTTGCGGACAATTTCATTCCTCTGGCGTGAAAATTGTGCTTCAGGCAGGAAATAGCGGCTTCTTCAGAGAATAGATGCAATATGCATCATGTGAAGCGAGGAGGATGAAATATGGCGGAAAGCAAGGTGGGCGAGGCCCGGTTTTCCCTGATTATCCATGGTGACGATCTGCCGATGGAGGATATTGAAGCCAAACTGGGATTGCGGGCAACCCGCGTGATCCGCAAGGGCGAGGTACTCAACCGCCTGCCCCTCATTGAGGCGCCGGCGGATGAATGGGTGTATACCGTCCCGCTGACCGATCCCGAGGGAACCGACGCGGAGTGGAACAGCCTGCTGAGCCATCTGGAGTCCTGCGGCGCGGCCCTGGCTGCCCTGCGGGAGAGCAGCACGGTGACCCTGCGGCTTTACATCCAGTCGGATTATGCGCAGATTGCCTACTGCCTGTCGCCGGAAACCATGGGCAAGCTGGTGGCGCTGGGCATGCCGCTGAGCATTTCTTCCCTGAGCTGGGGAGAGGTGGCCATCTGACGGTGCAACCGGGAATCAAAGAGCATATTGCCTGTAATCGGAGGAGCTGCGGCTCCTCCGATTTTATTGTCCGGGGTGACTTATCCGATGGACTCGAAATCGGCTGCGCCATGCTTGCACA
>CAMDVP010000065.1 GCA_945877525.1 uncultured Clostridia bacterium
CGTCCATGTCAAACTTGATCTTTGCCATCAGTCATCGTCCTCTCCCTGATGGAGCTTTGCCTCAAGCTCTGACGCCTCCACATCCTTGCCCTGGCCTTTCAGAATCTCCACGCGGAGCTGCTGCGTCATGCCGGAGGAGCCCAGAATCTGCTCCACATAGTCCAGTTCTTCCCCTGCCTTGTCATACTCCTTCAGGCCGATATGGCACATGATGCGGTACACATGCACGTCCATGCGATCCCTGTTGCGGATGGACAGCACACGATACTTCATCAGCGCCCGACGGAACAGCTCTTGCGCCTCTTCCTCCTGCTTCAGGCCCTGCACCGCGATGGCCTCCATGGCATAGCCTGAGCATAGCAGCGAATCCGCCATCGGCGTATTCAGTGAGGACACGGCCAGCTTGCGCAGATTGGCATAATCCTCCATGACCTTGTAGATGGTCATTAGCACCATGCGGGTTTCAACGCGGATATTGTCAGGCTTTTCGCGACTCAGCACGCGCTCATAAGCCGCACGGGCCTCGTCGGGCTTCTCCATCCGCAGATCCAGTTCGCCCTCCGCTTGATCCACTATGTCGGCTTCCTCGTCGTCCAGTTCCATCTCGTGCAGCTTGGCAATCTGAGCCTGCATCCGATCAAACTGATCCAGGAAATACCACACGTTCAGCTGTTTGATCATGATGGTTTTGGTGTCAACCACATTAGTCATTGCGGTCTCCAGCAGACGATCCGCTTCCTCCAGCTCCTCCATCACCACCAGCACATCCGCCAGCGCACAGTATACCTGCGAATTGTGCGGGAAGTCCTGCACGGCCTTTTCCGCAACGCTTCGGGCTTCTTCATGCTTTTGCATGATCATCAGCACGTTTACCTGCCGCATGCGGGGTTCGATCCAGTCCGGCTGCATCCGGGCGGCTTCGCTGTAATACGCATTGGCATTGTCCAGCTGGTGTAGCTGCTCGCAGCAGGCGCCCATGTTGTTCACCATAAACGGCGAACGGTAGCCATACTCCTCCGCCTTCCTGTAAGCCTCCAGCGCGTTGGTAAACTCTGCCTTCAGCAGATAGGTATTGCCCATCATGTACTGAACCTCGGCATTGTTCTTGTCAATGAGTCGAGCCTTCTCATACTCGGCCAGCGCCTCGTCATACTGGTCTTGCAGGGCATAGAGGCCGCCGCGCTCGATGTAGATGCGAATGCACATCGGCTCAATGTCCTCGGCTTGCGCCAGCGCCTGGGCAGCTGCATCAAAGGCATCGTTTTCGATGAGCTTGTGCGCCTTTTCCGTCAGGTCAAGCGCCTCGATCATTTCCGGCGTCATGTTGTCAAAATCGAAATTCAAGGAACTGTCTCCTTTCCATCTGTACGGCTTGCAGCAGGCTGCGCGACGCGGCCCTTCTGCAGCGGTATCAGCGATCTCTGCTCATAGGCTTACGTTACCCATATTCAGGAGCCCACGTCAATCCCTTCTTCAGGCAACGGGGATGGACCATTATTCCAGATATCCCATGCCTTCTTGCCTTTTTCGTATATGCCCACGGGAGATGTGGTCTCAAGTGCCTTCTGAACACCATCGCTGACGCTGTTGTCTGTCTTGAACGCTTCTTCAAAGCCTTCGGCAACGGAGATATTTTTAAGTATATTGAAGCTGTCAGACTTTTTGTACTCCACTTTGGTGGTCGTGTTCGCATTGGCGCTTATCTTGCTTTCCGACGTATCGAAGCTCTGGTACTTGTTGTTCATCACGCCGGGCTGATCGATCCTGGACTTATTCGGATTCAATGTGAAGCTCTTTTTACCATCAGCGTCGGTGATATTCTCGGAGAAGGTAACCTTTGCTTTACCATCGGGTATTTTCCCGTTGTCTTTAACCTTGTAGTTCTGCCGCTCCTCCTTGCTGTAATCTGTTGATATCTTGACATCCGTTTTACCAGTCTCCGAGGTAATCTTAAATTCGCTCTTTTGGGCCGTGGTATATGTATCTGCTGTATGCTTACCCTCGTTGCCTGAAGACTTCATCGTCACCTCATTGCTGCTTGACATGGAAACCTTGCCGCCGCCGTTGATTTTGCTTTCCGAGGTGAAGGAGTGCTTCTCGGAAATGGTTGCGTTTTCCGGGGTGGCTGCGCCTTGCTTCCATGAATACTCGTTGGTTGTGGTACTCGTTTTTGAGCCAGATAGAGTTTTTTCGCTGGTTTGTTTCTCTACTGTTTCCTTGGTGCCGGTGATCTTCTGGCTTGCGTCGTCCACGGATACTTCTTTTGTTATCGTGTGCGTTTCAGTAGTGATGGTACCGCCGTTGGCGTCGGGGGTATATTGAGTGATGGTTTCGGTTTGGGTCGTCGTAGTGACGGTTTCGGTGCGGGAAATATCGAAACCTGCCACAATGCCGTTATCAATGACCGCCTCCCAGATCGGGTTCAATGTGGAAACACGCTCCACGCCGGCGTCCTTGTTTCTTCCGGTCGCATCGTTGTAGGTGGCACAGTCATATAGCGCCTTGGCAAACTTCGTACCCTTGGTGAAGTAATCCAGCGTCTCGGCATCTGCCCCGAAGAAAACCTGACCAAGGGCTTGCTTGATGCCATTGCCGTAAATGCTCTTGAAGTTCTGCTTGATCATGTTGCCGAAGCCCTTCCAGCTTCCGCCCCAGATGTTCTTGATGGCACCCCAGTCGTTCTTCAGCGATTTGAAGGGATGCTTCCAATCCATCAGGGATTTCAGGCCGGTGAGATTCTTGATTTTTGAGCCGATCTTCGTAATGTTGGAGGCAAAGGAGATCACGCTTGCCAAGGCATCGATGAAGTCAATGGCATTGGCAATGCCGTAATGACCCCACTCACGCAGCTGCTGCGTAAACGTCATGTTGCTGCTTTGATGCATGTTCCACGCGGCATCGAACATCTCGCCGTTGACGCCCGAAACGGCCGCCTGGCCTGCATAGACAACTTGCACCACGGCGTTGAGCACTGCGATGGCGGCCGTAATGATGGATGCGACGGCGCCAATCACCGCCCAGATGCCTCCCGCTACCAGAAGCGCTCCCACTGCTGAAATCATCGCTGCCACTGCGACAATCGCCAGCGCCACTGCCCATACGGCATTCAAGATCTCCTGACCGCCGTGGTAGTTGTACCATTGCCTGAGGGTGTCTTTCGTCGTCTTCCAGATATAGTTCTTCCATGCGTCCACCTTGCGGACGATGCTCTCGATAAAACCGACGAACCAGTTTTTCTTAACGTTCTCATCGCTGGGCGTAAACTCCAGACCATACCGATTGCAGAAAGTCTGCAGAGAAGCGTTCATCTTCTGGATAATCCGGGTCTCTACGCCCTCCGCCTTTTCTCTGAGCGCAGTGATATCCTTCTGGTACTGCACATGGTTCCTCTCGGACGTCAGCACCGCAGTCATCTTTTTCTGCACCAGGGAATAGGCGGACTGCATGTTCGCGGTCCATTCCTGTCCCCGTGAATCATGCTGATAGCTCTGCAATTTGTTCCTGACCTTCGTGCTCAGGCTGTTGTAATACTTATCCAGCTTGCTGGCGGCATTACCTGCTGCCTCTGCTGCATCATCCAGCTTGCTTGTATCAAAGATGTATTCCACCTGATGCCACCTACCTTCTTAGGCAGTCAGCCCTGCGCTGCAGCTGCCTTTTTTGCCGCTTCTGCTGCCGCACGCTCTGCCCGTTTGGCCGCCTTGTACCGATTGTAATAGTATTTTTCATCACTTTCGGCTTCGCTGCGCTTCGACTCCAGCCGCCGAATCTCCGCTTCTACATCCCGGATGGCTGAGGAAATGCAAGGATCACTGTCATACTCAGCTTGTGCCTGCGAATTGTACGCATCGACGGCATTGACGCTGAAGACGTTCTCGCCATCCAACCCATCCAGCAAATAGTTCATGCAGTTGCGCATCTTGTTGGTAGCGTCTTTGCTCTCATAGTTGTTGCGCAGAGCCTTCTTAATTGCCTCCGCTTCGCTTTTGCGCTTGGCGTAGTATTCCTTATTTTTTTTGGCGGATAAATATTGTTGTTTCCAGTAGGAAGACGAGGCCATTGTGACGCCTCCTTTTTACTGCTTCGCGTCAGGACGATCCAGCTTCTCCAACTGCACGCTGAAGGCAAACTGTTCTTCATCCTGATAACCGATCGCATACACCCGCCGGATTTGGCTGTGGTCAAACAGGTAGGTATGCTCCGCGCCCAAAAAGCCCTCCGGATAGGGAACGCCTGCATAGTCCCAAACCTTCTGCTCGTCCACCTTCTGCAGGTAGCCGATGACCATCAGTCGCTTATTGCTGTTTTCCAGAAGAACCACGCTGCCGATAGGAAGTCTGCCTTCGAGTTTCATTGTGATATCCCCCTTGCCTTTATTTCAGAGTTCTGAGGAATTGTCGTTACGCAACTGTTCCCAGGCACAGGCTGTTGACCGCTTGAAGCAGCCTGTCAGTACTCGCTGTGCTTTGATCGCCCGAAATCACATCGCTGTAGCTCTGCTGCTCCGGGGCCGTCATGACGATGGAATTCCCTGTAACCTTCTGCTCCGCGTCGTCCAGCAGCTGGCCAGCCCATTGGTTCGACGGTACCTGTAGCGTGTTCAGCGCCTGCCGCACGCAATAGGTTGCATTCATGCTCTGCTCATAATCGGTCAGGATCTGCTGGCTGCTTGCCGCGTTGATGCTTACCGGGCCCGTGAAGCTCACGTTCACCTGGAGGCTATCAATGTCCAGCCGTGTGTTACCGCCGGCCTTGATATGCTCCAAGACAACGGACACGGGCTGGTCCGCCAGGGAGGCTGTCGAGGATGGGAAAACGACCTCGGCCTTTGCCACGGCAGTGTTAGGCATGTTGTTCATCAGCGTCGATACAATGCCGTTCACCACGGCGGTCTGCGCCTGTCCGTTATGCCACGCATCGCCGTTCATAGTAATCAGCGAGGTGATGTTTCCATTGGCATCGGTTGGTGCCAGCACCGACAGCAGCTCATGTCCAACGGCCTTGGCGAAGGCATCGTAGGTCTCCTGGGGAAGCTGGCGTTCGCCCTTGACCAGCTCGTTGAGCACCGTCTGGCCGATCATCGTTTCCGTTTGATCCATGGGCGCATTTTGCCGTAGCGCGTCGATCATGGTTTTGCTGACCTTCAATGCCATCAGGTTTTCCAGTACCTCACGGTATACAGGCGAGCCGTCCAAATAATCGCCCAACACGATACGATCTGCTTCTTCCAGCTGAGAGGTCAGCTGCTCCTTGGGTGTCAGAAGCGTGTATTCCAGTTCGTGGGCCATGATCTCGTTCATATTGTCAAACAGCTCTGCCAGTCTGGATCCAACGACCCGCGGCCCATACTGCTCCAGCAACAGAATGATATAAATATCTGCAATGGTGAAGGCCGGCAGCTCACTGCTAATCAGCGGCTTCGGCTCCAGAGGCGTATATGACAGATCAGCCGGCACGGGCGTCTCCATGGTGGAGGTCAGGTAGTCCTTCTCCGTCAGGGGATTGTAGGTCAGATCAGCCGGCACGGGCGTTTCCATGGTAGAGGACAGGTATTCTTTCTCTGTCAAGGGATTGTTGTCCAGATCAGCCGCCACAGCGCCTTCCATGGTGGAGGACAGATGGGCCTTCTCTGACAAAGGGGAGTAGGCCAGATTGGCATCCTGGGGATTGCCCATGGTGGAGGTCAGGTAATCCTTACCCTGCAGAGGATTGTAGGCCAGATTGGCGTTCATCTCCGCCTCCATGGTGGAAACCAGGTGATCCTTCTCCGGCAGGGGCGTATAGGCGAGGTTGCCCGGCATCGCATCCCCCATGGACGACTGGAGATAGTCCTTTTCGTTCATGCCCGGCGAATCCAGCACAGCATCCTGCGCGTCCGGCAACACACTCCCGAAGAAGGTACCGCCACCGCTGCTCTCACTGGGCTTCTGCTCAGACTGATTTGCCGCGTTCTCCTGCATGATGTTTTCCAGGTTGTTGTCTGTCTCAGCAAATTTGTTGTTGGCGTCCTTCAGAAGCTGAACAAAATTGCTGAAGGCCGAGCTGAAATCGTTCATTTGATTCCACAACCTGTTGAATTGCGTCAGATACGCCTCGCTGGCAGGGCCGTTCCAAACCTCGTCCAGATGGTCGTAGATCTTGAAGATCCTGTCGCGCACCAGCTTGAGTTCCTCGTCTACCTTGGAAAAGCGCTCCGCCACGCTCTCCGTTACACCGCTGTTGTACATGGTCAGCGAATTTGCTTTCAATTTAGCAGTGGTGTTGAATGTAAGCTGCTCCGCCATAAGCGCGCTCCCTCCCGCAATTTAGATGCCATCTCTTATTCTGCCAACAAGGTCTTGATATGCCGGAAATCATCACCCACATGCCAGTAGGCATCGCCGCGCACCAGCGGCCTGGTGTTCTGGCGCAGCGCCTGCAGGGTGACCTCGGTCAGGCGCAGGTTGCCCAGGGTGTCGAAGAAAAGGAACACGTTCTCGCTGGCGATATACTTCTGCAAATCGCTGACGCCTACCATGCCAACCTTCAGATTGGGATAACCGCCCCAGATCACACAGACGCGGCAGCGACCGAACATTTCGCACATCTCATCCAGCTTCTGTGCGCATTCACGATCCGCCAGAATCGCCTTGATCAAGCGCTCGTCATTGATGAACACCAGCTTCATCACCCAACTCTCACGCAGCTGATCCTGCTCTACGCCGTCCTCCAGCTCAAACAGCGCGTGCTCACGTTCCTCCAGCACCTCATGCAGCTCGTTGATAGTTTCCTTGATCTGCGCCATATCGCTGGCATACGTCTTCACGCAGCCGAGGTCACGCAGGTCGTAGAGCTTGCGCTTGGGGCCATCGAACACATACACATCGGCGCGATGAATGAAAATGTTCTGCTGCACCTGCAGTACAATGCTGCGCATGATGTTGCTCTTGCCATACTTCGGCCGGCCGGAGACGATGAAGGTAGACAGGCTGTCCAGGTTGACTGTGACATATTCCACCGTGCTGTACTCCATGCCCAGCACTATCTCGTAGGGCTTCTTGAACTGATCGGGATGCTTGCGCAGTTCCTCGGAGAGCTTCAGCTCCTTGGGCACCACGGGTACCTTCTGCGCACAGACGCTAAACTGCTTCTCCCGCTCCGCCATCCGGACCAGCATGCCCTCGCGCAGCTCCTTCTCGCTGTCAGCCTCCAGCGGAAGCGCAAACTGCACCTCTACCCAACGCTTCTGCAACGGCGCCAGCGCGCAGCCCGGCGTGCGGTGAGGCTCGAAGCCGCGGATATTTGTCATGGTGTAGTACTCGCCGGTGTCGTTGCAGGACAGGCAAAACTGCTTACCGAAGGAGGCGGCAATACGGTAGTTCAGGTTGTTGTGGGCGCTGCCGGTGATCATCATCGTGATGCCCACGGCGATGCCCTCGCGGCCCAGGGACTGCAGCATATCGTCGTAATGCTCGAAGTACTCGCGGAAAGCGGCGATATTGTCAATGACCAGCACCCACAGCGGCATATCCTTCGCGCCTGTTTCCAGGTATGCAGCGTAGGTACCGACGCCATGTTCCATCAGCCGGTTGCGTCGGGTGATGATCTCCTGCTGAATCATCTTGATCATGTTGACAATACGGTCTTCCTCATGCACGTCCGCCACGCCGCCGACAAATTTGCTGTTTTCAAACATTTTCAGCGCCATGGTGCCTGCGTCAATGATATAGAAATTCACATCGGCAGGGGAGTAATTCATGATGACCGTATAGATGATCGTGGAAAGCGTCATGGTCTTGCCCATCTGCGCCGAACCGATAATGAACGTGTTATCCTGGGACAGGTTGATTTCATACGCACCCTGGTAATGACGCTCCGGGTCATCGTACAGTGCAGGATAAACCACTACGCTATTAACAGATTTTATCACATTTTGGTCAATATTGTCAATATAAACT
The DNA here is from genome assembly GCA_945877525.1 of uncultured Clostridia bacterium. Lineage (GTDB taxonomy): Bacteria > Bacillota > Clostridia > Christensenellales > Aristaeellaceae > UBA11524. Next base: position 7,938 of record CAMDVP010000065.1, read on the forward strand.
TTATCAGGAAGCGGAGGCAGGCATACTTTGGGTGGAGCCTCCAGGCCAGTCTGCCGGAAGTAATCCGCAACATACTTCACCAGCACCTCCAGCTGGCTGGTATCGCGGGCCTCCTCGCCGTTGCTGTTTTTCTTGGCTTCCGCACGGTATACCGGCGTCGCCTTGCCCCACATGTTCAATTCGTTGATCACGAAGGGCTGCGCCACGTTGGGGTCGATGTTGGGTACAGGGCCGCCGCTATACCCGCTTTGGAACAGCTCGAACACCTCATTGTTGCCCACCTGCAGATAGGCGCGGCCGGGCTCGCGAATCTCGGCAGCCAGGGGCGTTTTGATCATTTCCTGGCTGTCCTCCTTGGAAGCCACCTTCAGGCACAGCTTGAAGCGACTGTTGGACCATATCTGCGCGTCCACAACGCCGCTGGGCTTTTGGGTAGCCAGGATCAGATGCACGCCCAGGGAACGGCCAACGCGCGCTGCGGACACAAGCTCCTTCATGAAGTCAGGCTGCTCAGCCTTCAGCTCGGCAAACTCGTCCACCACGATAATTAGATGCGGCAGGGCGACCGGTGCATTGCCGGCGCGGTGCTCCTTGATGTAGTCGTCAATCTTGTTGACCTTCGCCTTGGCGAACAGCTCCTTGCGGCGCTCCAGCTCTGCACGGATGGACTTCAGCGAGCGGTCAATCTCGCGGCCGTCAATATCGGTGATGGTACCCGTCAGGTGCGGCAGGCCGGTGAACAGGTTGGACATGCCGCCGCCCTTGAAGTCAATCAGCAGGAAGCTGACCTCATCCGGCGGGAAATACAGCGCCAGGTTAATCAGGTAGGTCTGCATGATTTCCGACTTGCCGGAGCCTGTCGTGCCGGCCACCAGGCCATGGGGGCCATGGGCCTTTTCATGAATATCCAGGTACTGAATGACGTTTTTCGTCTTGACGCCCAGGGGTACCGCCATGGATTTTTCAATCTTGCTCTGCGACCACAGCTTGCCGATGTCCAGGTCAGAGGCGCGCTGAATGCCCAGCAGGTTATACAGCGTGATGCTCTTGGCCATTTCGTTAGCCAGGTTGGATTCCACTACCTCCACCCTGCAAAGCTTGTTGACAATCTCGTACATCCACTCTTCCATGATGTTTGCATAGGTGAAGTGGTGCCGCTTTTCGCCGGACACCGTGTAGATCAGACTGCCCGCATTGGCCTGCCGGTCAAGCTCGACCATCTGGGCGCAGCCGCGGGGAATACGCTCCTCATGCTCATCCATGAAGATGAACCGTACCCCCAGCGGTGTGCAATGCTCGAAGAACTGGGAGATGGGGTGGTTGCGGATCATATCCACACGATAGACGAAGATAACGAAGTACTCCGGCCAGATCATGCGCTTGTCCTCAGCCACAGCCGAGCGCTCCGACAGAATTCTATACAGCACCTCCAAGTGGAACTTTGCGCTTTCCTCATCGCAGAGGATATTGCGGTAGGTGCCGCTCTCGCTGTCGAAGCAGTTCTTCAGCCAGCGGGCCCAGCGGAACTTCTCCTGATCCTCTTCTCCAATCACATAATAGATGCGCAGCTCTTTGTAATAATGGCGCACCGTCAGATCGACGGTCATGTTCTTGAGCATCTCATACAGCCATGTGCGCTGGCCCACCACGCCAATGGCTCCAACGCTGTTCAGCCGGGCCACCACAGGCGCGTCATCCAGCATCTTGTACTTGTTGACCACATTCGTGGCAATGTCCAGCAGTTCGTCGTCCGACTGGCGGTATTCCTGTTCATTGGTTTTTACCTTGATAACGGCCTCACGCTCGCCGCGACCCAGGCGGATATCCAGGAAATCGGAATCCACCGGCGCGCGGTCGAACAGGCCGCGGCTGAAATTGCGCACGATATCCAGGTTATCCTCTGTAGAGCGGTAGATCCTGTTCAGGATACGCAGCTCGTCCTGCCGGCGCAGGGCAATCTCGTCGATCTTCTGCTTGATATAGTTGTAGTAGCGATTTTTGCGCTCCTTTTCATTTTCCTCGGCCTTCTTTTTGGTTTCCATTCGCGTGGCAAACATGACGCCGATCGACGATCCCATGGACACCAGCACATACAGCAGCATGGGCAATCGGTTACTACCGCTGCTCATCATGCCGCGCATCAGCAGCATGGTCAGCATCATGGTGACCGTCGGCAGAATGCGCAGGAGCATGTTCTCGTTCTCGGGCTTGTTCTGGGCGGCAGGCTGCTGCACGGTGATTTCATCTGTCTCCACCTGATGCTGAATACGGGAGGAGCGGATGAAGATAGGATACTGCAGGGCGCTGCCGGAGGGGTGGAGTACAGCCGAGGGCATGCCGGAGGCAATGGCCTTGGCCTTTGTGGACAGATAGAGGCAGTTCTGATTTACCTGCAGGCGCACGTCACCTATGGTCAGAAAATCTCCCGGACGAATCTGCCTGCTGCCGCTGAGCAGCGTTACATTCACATACACATTGTACTGCCCGCTGGACTGCTCCAGCATCCAGCAGCCGTTTCCGGCAGCGGTTAGCCTGACCTGCTCATGCAGTGTACCCTCGGTCTGCAGCTGAATGGTAGAACCGTTCAGGCCGCCGATGGTCAGCTGCCGTGCATCAGCCATGGAGATGCGCTGATCATAGTCCTCCAGCACATGCCTGATCTGCTCGTCCACGGTGATGGCCAGCACCTCCCGCAGCACATTTCCCACCTGCACGCAGATGGACAGCTGCATCCGGTTGCCAAGCTGGCATTCCCGAACCTGACGGGGCGCCTCGCCGGGATTGCGAAGGAAAATCTGCACATCCTCCTGTGCAGCAATGTTCCAGCCCGAAGCGCTCCTGCACAGGTCAAAGGAAAACCTGCCCGCACAGTTGAGCAGGCGGAAATCGCAGTCCTTCTCTGTGCCGACCCGGATGGGACTCATGGTGTCCTGCCCCGCGTCCAGCTCCCACATATGGCTTTCGTTGCTGAGAAGAATCCGATAGAACGTCTCGATCATGCTGGTGCCTCCATTCAGGCTTTATCATCAGGGCGTTGCGCTTATCGTGGATCCAGATAAATCCGGGTGCCGTCGCTGATACCAATCTCCGCCAGCGTCCGCTTGCCGGATATCAGCGCAATGGGATTCTCAGCACGCATATACAGCTGATCCACCTGCGCGATGTTGATGGGCAGGTCATAAACCTTGGTCAGGGTTGCCACAAGCTCCTCGCCCGTGAGAAAATCCGGTATCTGCAAATCGTACTCCAACCCGCGGCTTCCGTCGTGAAATTCCACCATCAGCAGCTTCACCGCTTTTCTCCCTCCTTATTGCGCGTCCGAACATACCTGGAACTCATACAGCGTCGCGATGGTAATCACATCGCCGAAATTCAGCGAATATGTTTCAAATGGTTTCAACTTCTGACCATTGAGCTTAGTGCCGTTCTTGCTGCCCTGATCGGTCACGAAATACTGGGAATTGCCCGCCTTGGTCTGGCAGGTAATCACCAGATGCTGGTGGCTAATACCCTTGAAGTGCAACGGCTCGCGGCAAATCCTGTCATCGCTGCCGATATACTGTACTGCATCGCGAATCGTAATGGTCACTGGGGTTGCCAGATTCTTTGACTGCAGACAGATGTGAACCGAATGCACCGGCAGTATTTCAGGCATCTCCATTTCAAACTTTTCCAGCTTTGGCTTTCGGGCTACCTTGAGCCACTCCAGCTTGCCCGTTACCGCCAGAATGGTAACCACCAGGGCCATCAGCAGCAGAAACAGCAGCATCATACTCACACTGAGCAGCGCGCCGATTAGTACGGTTACCATGGCTACCGTCACCAGCGCCACCGGAATGATCCAGATCCGCTGTTTCAGGCGCTTTCTCTGCTCCTTGTACGCTGCCAGCTGCGCATCATACTGTTGCTGCGCCTGATCGCGATGCTCGTTATAAGTCTGGTAACGATCCGTGGCAGGGCTTTTGGGTATCGGCGTCACAGCCTCCAGTGGCGCAGATTGTGGCACTGGAGCAGCCCGATGGGCGTTGTGCGAAATAGGCGCGTCGGGCTTTGAAGGTCTGGCAGATGCTGCGGGTGCAGCAGGTGCAGTCACCTGCTGCGCGGCCGAGGGCTTTGCAGTGCTGGAGAAAAACACTGGCCCGTTCGCGGATGGCGCCATGGCCTGCGGCGCGCTTCCCTGTCCGCCATTTCTGTCGAAGAACTGCACCTGCTGCGTTGTCTGCCCCGCGGTTGCGGTAGGCTGCATTCCGCCGCCTTTGCCCTGCTGATTGACTGCAGGAACCATCCAGCTATTGGGCTCCATGGGTTGGAATGTGACTTCCGGCTGTCCCGCCAATTGGCCTGCAGCCGACCCGGCATTCCAGGCGGGGGCGAAAGAACGGTTGGCCATCGTGCTCACCGGCATGCCCGTGGACTGTGGCAAACGCACCCCTCCGTCCGCTGCGTGCGCACCCTGTCCTGTGGCCTGTGCCGGCTGCCCGTCATCCGTTTCGGCATCCCGGGAAATGGCAAAGGAACGGTCAGCCATCGCGCTCACAGGCATACCCATGAATTGTGGCAAACGTACCCCACTGTCCGCTGCTTGCGCACCCTGTCCCGCGGCCTGCGCCGGCTGCCCGTCATCCGTTTCGGCATCCCGGGAAATGGCAAAGGAACGGTCAG
>CAMDVP010000066.1 GCA_945877525.1 uncultured Clostridia bacterium
TGCCCGGTGTGTATGGCCGGACATCGTGGCCTTCTTTGAGAGCGAGGAAGGTCAGTGGGAATTTGCCCAGTGGCAACGTGAGCAGGCCATGAAGGCTGAACGGAACAACGGCTCGCCCAACGAGGCGGCCTGAAGATAGACGGAGGGGCGCCGGGCCTGATGCAGGTTCGGTGCCCCTCTTTGCGTTTACGTGGTTTTTCTTGGCCTGCCGGGCCATCTCCGGGGCTTCGATGCGGGCTCGTCTGATTCGAGATAAAGAAATAATCCGAACCCATCGCCCACAAGGAACAATTGGTTCGGATTATATTGGTTTGGTGCGGGAAACAGGACTTGAACCTGCATGAAGAAAACCCTCACTAGAACCTGAATCTAGCGCGTCTGCCAATTCCGCCATTCCCGCAGAAACAGGTTATATTATACGTTCAGGCGCAGATTTTGTCAAGCGCGAATTTCCCTTTTTCCATCGTCCCGGCTTACCCCGGACGGCGGCGGTCAGCGGCTCTGCTCAAACAGCCAGTCCCGCACGGCTTCCAGGCGATAGGCATAGTCAAAGGAAGTCAGGTGCTCGCTGCCTCCGGCGCCCTCCTCCAGGGTGGTGCCTTTGGTGAAGGTGATGAAATTGGCCCCGCAGCCTTCTGCGATCATCCCGCGAACCGCCTCATTCTGAGAATCCGCATCGTCCTTGGTGCTCCACTCAGCGCTGCTGTATGCAGCGCCATCCGCATCAAACACTGCTTTAAGCCCGGCTTGTCCCATCGACGCCTTGTCGTCTCCGGCGGATACAATATAGAAAAAGCGTTTGTCCTCCAGCACGCTCAGCAGGCTGTTGTCCCACTGGCTGCCCACAAACAGCGACGCGGCAAACAGGTCGGGATACGCCACGTTCAGATGGAAGGAGGTCATACCACCCATGGACTGGCCCGTGGTGTAGATCCGCGCCGGGTCAATGGGCTGCGTATCCATCAGATGCCGGATGATTTTCACCGCCACGTCAATCTGGGGCAAGGTATTGAAGCTGTCATCCACCACCGTTTCCGTAAACACAGGCACCATTACAAAGCAAGGATGCTTCGCCTGCTCCTCCGCCGTGGCCCACACCACGCCGCCCCAGCCGATGGTCAGCACATAGGAAGCGTCGCGCCCCGGCGCGCGGGAATCGGGAATGAACATGATCAGCGGATAGGAACCGCCCTGTTCCACGCCTTCAGGCACAAAAAGCTGGTATTGCAGCGTGATGCCGCTGTCCGCATCCGTATAGCTCAGCAGCTGATACTTCTCCTGTACCTCGTCCAGGATGGCCTGCAGCGCTTCGTCCGGCTGCGTGTTTGCGGCCATGCCGCCCGCGTCGCCCATCCTGCCGCCTTCCGGACGCTCACCGTCCATGGGCGCGCCCTCACGGTTCATCCGATCGCCCCTTTCCTCCGTTCCCTGCGGCCCGACGCCCTGGGGCGCTTCCCCCGCCAGGCATGCGCCCACCGCAAACAGCGCCATGACCAGCGCCATGATCCATGCCATCCGTCTTTTCATCATATATTCCTCCTTGCAGGCTTTCCGCCCACCCGGCATCATAGCCCGGCAGCGCGTATCTCAAGTGAACTGTTTCTGAATGGCAGCTGAAAATTCCCGGCGTACTTTCAATGTTTTTTCCACGGAGATCGGTTGACAGAGGCCGTCCTGTGCGTCTATCATGGACGGGTACACTGTATACAAAAAGCAGGCAGCGACGCCTGCTCCCTTCGGAGGATGAAAAATGAATCTGACGCAAAAAATCCTGTCCGCTCACCTGCTTTCGGGCGAGCTTGTGCCGGGAGAGGAAATTTCCATCCGCATCGACCAGACCCTGACCCAGGACTCCACCGGCACCATGGCTTATCTGCAGTTTGAGGCCATGGGCGTAGAGCGGGTGCGCACGAAGAAAAGCGTGGCCTACATTGACCACAACACCCTGCAAACCGGCTTTGAAAACGCCGACGATCACCAGTATATTCAATCTGTAACGAAAAAGCACGGCGTCTACTGCTCCAAGCCAGGCAACGGCATCTGCCATCAGGTGCATCTGGAACGCTTTGGCGTGCCGGGCATGACGCTGCTGGGCAGCGACAGCCACACCCCCACCGGCGGCGGCATCGGCATGCTGGCCATCGGCGCGGGGGGGCTGGACGTAGCGGTAGCCATGGGCGGCGGCGCATATTACATGACCTGCCCCCGGGTGGTGGGTGTGCGCCTCACCGGCAGATTGCCCTATGCCGTGGCGGCCAAGGACATCATTCTGGAGGTGCTTCGCCGCCTGTCCGTCAAGGGCGGCGTGGGCAAGGTGATGGAATACATCGGCCCGGGGGTTGCCACCCTCACCGTGCCTGAGCGCGCCACCATCGCCAACATGGGCGCAGAGCTTGGCGCCACCACCTCCGTGTTCCCCTCAGACGAGGTCACCCGCGCCTTCCTCCGCGCCCAGCAGCGGGAGGAGGTCTTTACCCCCCTGCAGGCTGACCCCGACGCTTCCTATGACGAAATCATCGACATCGACCTGAGCACCCTCGTGCCGCTGATTGCCCAGCCCCATATGCCCGACAACGTGGACACCGTCGAGCACGTCGGCCCCATCAAGGTGGATCAGGTGTTCATCGGCTCCTGCACCAATTCCAGCTATCAGGACATGATGCGGGTGGCCCGCATTCTCCGGGGCAAAACGGTGCATCCCGACGTAAGTCTGGTCATCGGCCCCGGCTCCAAGCAGGTGCTGACCATGCTCGCCCGCAACGGCGCGCTGGCCGACATGCTGGGCGCGGGCGCGCGCATTCTTGAATCCGCCTGCGGCCCCTGCATCGGCATGGGACAAAGCCCCAAGACGGGCGCGGTATCCATCCGCACCAACAACCGTAACTTCTACGCCCGCAGCGGAACCGCCTCGGCCAATGTGTACCTCACCTCCTGCGAAACCGCCGCCGTCACCGCCCTCACCGGCGTGCTGACCGACCCCCGCTGCCTGGACATCGACCTGACCGTGCCCATGCCCGAGCAATTCGAGGTCAACGACAATCTGGTAATTCCGCCGGTGGAAGCAGGCCATGAGGCAGAGGTCGAGGTGGTTCGCGGCCCCAACATCAAGCCCTTCCCCCTGGGCCACGCCCTGGAAAACGACGTTTTCGGCAAGGCCCTGCTGAAAATGGAGGACAACATCACCACCGACCACATCATGCCCTCCAATGCCAAGCTGCTTCCCTACCGCAGCAATGTGCCCCACCTGGCGGACTTCTGCCTGACCCCCGTGGACGAGACCTTCCCCGCCCGGGCCAAGGCCGAGGGCGGCGGCATGCTGGTGGCGGGCAGCAACTACGGGCAGGGCTCCAGCCGCGAGCACGCGGCCCTGGTGCCGCTGTACCTGGGCATTCGCGCCGTGGCAGCCAAGTCCTTTGCCCGCATCCATCAGGCCAACCTGATCAACAACGGCATTCTGCCCCTGGCCTTCCGCAGCGAGGCGGACTACGACGACATCGACCCCATGGACGAGTTGGCCCTGCCGGGCATCCGCGCGGCCATTGAGGATGGCGCGGAGGTGTTCATCCTGCGCAACGTGACCAAGGGCCATGATTATCAGATGAACATGCCCCTCACAAAGCGCCAGCGCGGCATGCTGCTGTGCGGCGGACTGCTGAACTATACAAGGGAAATGAACAGGTAAGCACCGCATAGCGCCTTTTCGGGGCATTCCCCGGGAAGGCGCACTGCTTTGTTCGTGTCGGCCTGAAGTAATACTATTCTCAAATGAAAATGGCACAAGATACGAAGCGAGTTTTTCATTCTGGCTAACGGGAATGGAACGAGGCGTAGCAGCGCTACGTCGAGCGGAATGAGCGAACGCCAGAATGGAAAAGGCGCGAGTAGATGTGCCAGTTGAATTTGAGAATAGTATAAGCTGCTTTTCCAGTTCATCTGCGAAGGAAAGCCCTGTGTAAGGTTTCATTCCCGGTGCCGCGCCAGTTCCCTTCCTCCCTTGACAATCTCCCCCCTCGTCCGCTACAATCATTGCGAATACGAACGCACAAGGAGCATCATCCCATGCGCTACCAATATCTGCTGGTGGATAACGACAACACCCTGATGGACTTTGACACGGCGGAACACTTCGCCCTGCTGGACACATTGCAGGCATTTTTCCTGCCCGACACCCCGGAGGTGCTGGAAACCTACCACGCCATCAACCACACCCTGTGGGAGGCCCTCGAACGGGGCGAGGTTACCCAGGCTCAGCTGAAGCTGCGGCGCTTTGAGCAGCTGATTGACCACTTCGGCTGGACAGGTGTGGAAGCCCGTGCCCTGGCGGACACCTATCCCAGGCATCTTGGCTGTCATGCCGAGCTTCTTCCCGGGGCCACGGAGCTGCTCCAGGCCCTGCATGGGCGGATGAAGATCGCCCTGGTGTCCAATGGCGTGAGCGAAATCCAGCGCAGCCGCCTGAGCCGCTGCCCCTTCACCCCGCTGCTGGACGCGGTGGTGATTTCCGAGGAGGTCGGCGTGAGCAAGCCTGACCCGCGGATGGTGGACATCGCCCTTGCGCAGCTGGGGTGCGAGGATAAGCGGCAGGCGGTGCTGCTGGGGGACAGCCTTACCGCCGATATAGCCGCAGCGAGAAGTGCCGGCATTGACAGTATCTGGTTCAATCCCGCCCATCGGCCCGGCGACGGCGCAACCTATCTTGTCCAAAGCCTCGACGAGGCCCTGGCTCTGCTTCTTGCCTGAAATCCCTGTTACCAGCAGTCTTTTCGGCAAAGGCGCAAGCATAGCATAGCACCGCAGAGAAAAAGTTCGTTTGTGAATCAACAAACGACTTGCGCTTTTTCTCCAAACATGGTACACTGGATGTATAAAAGCCGGCGTTTTCGGCCCAATGCAGACAATCGAACCATAATGAACGGAGGTGCTTATGCCATGAAGCATGACAATCCCCTGCTCCTGCTGGATAATTCCAGCATGATGACCGTGATTGGCGAAGGCGAATTTGCCAGCCACCGCATGTCCTTTGAAGAAACCCGCGCCGTCCTGGAAACCTTTGACGAGGATGATGTCCGCATCTGCTTTACCAACAGCGATATTGTGAACATCATCTTCCCCTACATCGGCCTGGAAAGCAAGAGCTATCGCTTCAAGGAAGCCCGGCATATGCATGTCGGACAGGAGGCGCTGGTGTTCAAGCTCTATGTCACCCCGTCGGAAACCCAGCCCATCATCCAGCTTGATAACGGCGCAGAGGCCAAGAAAATCCAGAACATCTACATCTACTGCCAGTACATCACCCGCGTGAAGTAAGGCGCGATCTGCAATACGGAGGCGATTCCCATGGCGTTTCTTCAGGTACAGTTCTTCTCCCGGGCGCTGGATGTGGCGTCCACCGTCCATGTGATTCTGCCCGAGCCCTCCCAGGGCATCGGCGTGGACGCAGCCCAGGCGGCCGAGCCGCCCAAGGTGCTTTACCTGCTCCACGGCTACAGCGACGATCACAGCATCTGGATGCGCCGCACCTCTGTGGAGCGCTACGCCGCCCAGCACAACCTGGCCGTCATCATGCCCGCGGTGAACCACAGCTTCTACACCAACGAGGCGCAGGGCGAACGCTACTGGGACTATGTGAGCGAGGAACTGCCCCAGGTGATGCACCGCTTTTTCCGCCTGTCCGAGCGGCCCGAGGACACCTTTGTCGCCGGGCTGTCCATGGGCGGCTATGGCGCGATGAAGCTGGCCCTCACCCACCCCGAGCGCTTTGGCGCGGCGGCTTCCTTCTCCGGTGCGGTGGACATTGTGGCGCTGAGCCGCAATACGCCCTCCAAGGCCAATATGCAGCGCATCTTTGGCCCTCTGAGCAAGCTGAAGGGCAGCGAGCACGACCTGTTCCACCTGATGGAAAGCAGGCCGGAGAAAGCGCCCCGGCTGTATGTTTCCTGCGGAACGGCAGATTTTCTGTACGGCGCGCACAGGAAATTTGTGCCCGCGCTGAAAAAGCACGGCTGGGACGTGACCAGCTTCGAGAAGCCCGATGCGGTGCACGAGTGGGGCTTCTGGGACGAGGAGATCAAAAAGTTCATTCCCTTTGCCATGGGTAAGTAACGCCGGACACGGGTGCGGCGCTTTCGGAGCATTGGCCGAAAGCGCCGCCTTTTCATGGATTCATCGGATAGCAGTTCAGATGCTTTTCCCGGTCGCACAGGGCCAGGAATACGCTTTCCGGCCCATCGATGCCCTGGCTGCGCAGTTGCCGCGCCAGCCATTTTTCGTCAAGCCCCATGCGGCGCAGGTTTTCCCCCAGCACCCGCCCGTCCATAATCACCTCGCTGAGGATTGTTTCCTGCTGTGGGGTGAGGTTCATGTCCTCCGGGGTCAGCGGCCTGCGGGCGCTTACAGGCAGGATTGTCAGCCTGCCGTTGTATTCATACACGGCCGTTTGAATATCCGCCAGGTTGAAAAAGCCCTGCTGGCGGCACATGACCATGAAGTCGCTCAGCTCCAATTTGGCCTGGCGCATGTTTTCCCGGTACAGCTTTCCGTTATCCATCACGATTGCCGGCGAACCGTTCAGGTACTTGCGGCTGCGGCTGAGGGCCAGGCTCAGGCGAGCCATGGCCCAGGTGGCCAGGGTGTAGATGCCCATGGCTACCAGCGGCTTCCACATGTTTTCCAGGTCGGTGGCCAGCTCGGCGGCGATGGAGCCGATGGTAATGCCAGTAATGTAGTCCATGAAGTCCAGTTGGGAAATCTGCTTGCGCCCCACCACCTTGGCACAGATAAACAGCGCCGCATAGGATACCGCCGACGCCAGAAGAATCTTCATCAGCTCCACCATCACGCACCCCCTCCGGCATAATATCCCGCGCCGCAGTCAAAGACATACGCCCCCGCCCGAAAATGTGCTATAATAACAGAAAAACGCAGGAGGTCTTCCCCATGCAGGACACGTTGCACCTTGCCGCCCCCAAGCCCCGGATGATTGCCCACCGCGGGGCCAGCGGCCTTGAAACGGAAAACACTGCCTCTGCCTTTGTGGCGGCGGGCAACCGCAGCTATTACGGCATCGAAACCGACGTTCATCTGACCCGGGACGGTGCGTTCATCATCATCCATGACGACAACACCCGCCGGGTGGCGGGAGACGCGCTGGAGGTGGAGGACACCTCCTTTGAAACCCTGCGCGCCCTGCGCCTGATGGACAGAGACGGGCGGCCCGGGCGGCGGGATCTGATGCTGCCCACCCTTTCGGAGTATGCGGGCATCTGCCGGCATTACGGCAAGCAGGCAGTGCTGGAATTGAAAAACCCCATGGGTGCCGAGGACGTCGGGCGCATTGTGGACACGCTGCGGGAGGAGGGCTGGCTGGAACACACCACCTTCATCTCCTTCGACCTGGACAATCTGAAGCACCTCCGCCGCCTGCTGCCGGAGCAAAAGGCACAGTATCTGGTGGAGCAGGATACCCCGGAGCTGCTGCCCACCCTGCTGCACAACCGGCTCGATCTGGATATCTACTGGAAGGTGCTGACAGAGGCGCGGGTGCAGGAATTGCACAGCCATGGCATTGAGATCAATGTCTGGACAGTGGACGACCCCGCCGACGCCCGCCGCCTGGCTGACTGGGGTGTAGACTACATCACCTCCAACTGTGTGGAATGACGGGCATGGACTGGCTTGATGAGGTGCGCCGCCGTCTGCGCCGGAAAAACGAGCTTCTATTTTCCAGGGACTCAGCTGTCCTGCAGCCGCTTCGGGATCTGCTTTCACGGCAGGATCACCGCACAGCGGTGCTGTGGGCCCTGGATCTTGCCGAAGAAACCGTGGCCCGGCTGACGGAAAAGCATCCGGACGAGCAGCGCCCTGCGCAAGCCCTGCAGGCTGCCCGGGCCTGGGCCGCAGGGGAAATCAAAATGCCCCAGGCGCGGCGGGCTATCCTGGCCTGCCATGATGCCGCCAGGGATATGCCCTGCCCGGAGGATGCGGCCCTGTGCCATGCCGTGGGCCAGGCCTGCGCCGTGGTGCATACCGCCGGGCATGCCCTGGGTTACCCCATCTACGAGCTGACTGCCCTTGTCCGCCGCCTGGGCGTATCAGACTGCCGCGAAGCCGTTCAGGCGCGCATGGAGGAATATCTCCGCCGTCTGATGTACTGGGAAACCCACGCGCAGGACATGCACGGCCCCTGGGCGGACTTTATGCTTCGATGATACGAAAAAGGAACCTCTGCGCGGCAGCTGCCATGCAGAGGTTCCCGTCTTTTATTCAACGGATCCGCTGACGATTTTGTAATACACATTGGCCGTCAGCTTATACACCGCCAGGTACAGCCCGGCGAAGGCCAGGAAGCTGATCAGCGTGGTTTCCATGAACAGCCCCACGTTGTTCAGGTTGAACAGCAGAAGAATCAGCCGCACCATGGGGAAGGCGAACACCAGGTGGCACAGTGCCGCCCCCAGGGGCAGGAAAAATACCATCAGCAGCTGGGCGTTCACGCTGCGGCGGATATCCCGTCGGGTCATGCCCACCTTCTGCATGATGTCGAACCGGGCCTGATCCTCATAGCCCTCGGAAAGCTGCTTGTAGTAAATCATCAACACCGCCGCGAAGATGAACACGATGCTCAGCAGCACCCCCAGAAAGAACAGACTGCCGAAGGTGTTGAAGAAATCGTCCCGGTTTTCCTCCTTGCTTTCCACCGACAGGCCGAAGCCGCCGTTCTCCAGCATATCATGGATGGCGTCCATTTCATACAGCCGGTCCGAAAGCGTTTCGCTCAGCGCGATCTGCTCCGCCTTGTCCGCGGGCAGGTCGAAGCTATGATACCAGTGCATGTTTAGCATCGGCTCGCCCCGGTAGTCCACCAAGGCCATCATGGACTGCAGCGCCGCCGTCAGGTCAGGCACCACCACATACAGTGTGGCAAACATCATCGCCGCCGTATCGCCCGAGGCCGGAATATCCTTCACCTGCTCCCGGACATGGAAGGTTTGTTGTCCCTTGACCGTCAGGGTATCATAGGGATAGTCGCTGCGGAAGGCCTGCAGCAGCACATCGTCCGGCCCCAGGGTTTCATGCCGGCCGGTCAGACGGTTATAATCGTCCAGAGAGATGAAGTTCAGCGTGCGGATGTCCCAAAGCTGCAGATTGGTGCCGGTTTCGGCCACGCCGCTGCTGTCGGGGTCAAGTATGCCCCCCTCCTGCAAAAGCCCCGTGATGGCGGCCGTGCGGTAGTCCAGCACATTCTCCTGCACCATGCCGCCGCCCTCTACCGCTTCCCGGGTCACAGCGCGGAACCGGCTGAGCCACGCGTCCTCCAGATATTCGGCCCGGTGAACATACAGGGTGATGTTCATATCCCGGGGATAGCGGGTCTGCAGGCTGTCCTCCGCACCGAAGTACAGGCAGGTGGTGGAGGAGAGCATCACCAGCACCATGGTGGCCAGGATGCAGATGGAGGCCAGGCCCGCGCCGTTACGCTTCATGCGGTAGGCCATGGAGGACACGGACACAAAGTGGCTGGCCTTGTAGTAGAACCGCTTGCTCTTCTGCAAAAGCCTGCACAGCGCTACCGACCCGGCAATGAAGGTCAGGTAGGTGCCCACAATCACCATCATCACCGCCACAAAGAACCATACCATGGCGGACACGGGATCGCTGATGGTCACAGCCAGCCAGTACGCCCCCGCCTGCAGCACCACGCCCGCCACGCCCAGCACCCAGTTGGCCTTGGGTTGCCTTTCGCCGGCATTCTCGCTGCGAAGAAGCTCCATGGCGCTGGCCCGGCGCATGCGCCACAGGGCGTGCAAAAGGATCAGCAGGAAGATGACCGCGAAGATTTCCGCCGTCTGCACCAGCCCCTTAGGCGACACGGACAGGGTGAAGGTGGCGCCACGGTGCAAAAGGTTCAGCATCACCAGCTCCGCCAGCTTCGAGAAGGCCACGCCCAGCGCAAGCCCGGATACAAGGGAAATTGCTGCGGTGATAACGCTTTCCCACACAACAATCATGCCGATGTGCCATTTGCCCATGCCCAGAATGTTGTACAGGCCGAACTCCTTCATCCTCCGGCGGATGAGAAAGGAATGGGTGTAGAACAGGAAAATCGCCGCAAACAGCGCCACCACCCAGCTGCCGAAGAGCAGGGTTTCCCGCATGGTGCCGCCGCCCCGGGTGCCCTGAAGCAGGGGGGATTTTTGCAAAAACAGGATGATGTATTCCATCATCACCATGCCCGCGCAGGTGAGCAGATAGGGAACATACAGCCTGTAATTCTTGCGGATGCCCGTCCAGGCCAGGCGGGCGTAGAAGCCCTTCTTTCTCACTGCGCATCACCGCCTGTTGCAAGCAGGGTCAGGGTATCGGAAATCTTCTGATACAGCTGCTGGTCGGTGGCGTTGCCCCGGTACAGCTGGTGGAATACCTCGCCGTCCTTGATGAACAGCACCCGGCTGGCATGGCTGGCCGCCTTGACCGAGTGGGTCACCATGAGGATGGTCTGCCCGGTCATGTTCACCTGGGAGAACAGGCGCAAAAGTTCGTCCGTGGCCTTGGAATCCAGCGCGCCGGTGGGTTCGTCGGCCAGCAGCAGCCGGGGGCCGGTAATCAGCGCCCGGGCCACCGCCGCCCGCTGCTTCTGCCCGCCGGACACCTCATAGGGATATTTCTTCAGCAGATTGCTGATGCCCAGCTGGGAGGCCAGCGGCTCCAGACGGTGCTTCATTTCGCCGTAGGATTTGCCCGCCAGCACCAGTGGCAGGTAAATGTTGTCCTCCAGGGTGAAGGTATCCAGCAGATTGAATTCCTGGAATACAAAGCCCAGGTTGTCCCGGCGGAAGGCCGCCACCTCGCTTTCCTTCAATGCGGAAAGTTCCCGCCCGTCCAGGCGCACCGTTCCCTCCGTGGGCCTGTCCAGGGCAGCCAGGATGTTCAGCAGCGTGGTTTTGCCCGAGCCGCTTTCACCCATGATGGCCACATATTCCCCTTCCTCCACCGAGAAGGTCACGCTGCGCAGGGCCTCCACCTTCGCACCGCCAAGCTTTGTCACATACACCTTTTTCAGCCGTTCCACTTCAAGAATGCTCATGCTTTCTTCCTCCTTTGCCCCCCTATCATAGCAAAAAGGGGAAATGCCCCGCCATCGAATGTGCTTACATTTCCCCCGGTAAATCTAACGTTTTTGTAAGAAATGAGGTTTATTCCACCGAAAGTGTCGCCTGCCGCAGGTCGATGCGGATCACCGTGCCCTCCCCCGGCCTGGAAGCGGCGCTTAGCCCGTGCCCCAGCCCCCGGCATATCCGCCGGCACAGATACAGCCCGATGCCGCTGGCCCGGCGGTCGCTGCGGCCCATTTCGCCGGTGAAGCCCTTCTCGAAGATGCGGGGCAGCTCCTCCGGTGCAATGCCCACCCCGGTGTCCCGGACGCAAAGCATCCCCGGCTCCTCCTGGTCGATGGTCACCCCGCCGGAGGGCGTGTATTTCAGCGCATTGGAAAGCAGCTGCTCCAGGACAAACTGCAGCCATTTTTCGTCCGTCACTGCCCGCAGGCCCAGGGGCTGATAGCGCAGCGTCAGACGTCTTGCGATGAATTCCCCCGCAAAGCGCCGCACAGCCTTCTGGATAATGGCATCCACATCGCATTCCCGAATCACATAATCGGTGGTGTCCGCGTCCAGGCGCAGGTAGGCCATCACCATGTCCACATACTGCTCCACCCGCAAAAGCTCCGGGGTAAGTGTGCGGCTCAGGGGAGAATCCGCCTGCTGCAGGTGCAGCTGCATGGCGGCAATGGGCGTTTTGATCTGGTGCGCCCAGGCGGTGTAGTAGTCCATCATATCTTCATACCGGGCGCTCAGGACGGAAGCCCGTTCGCGCTGCTCCCGGCACAGAAGGGTTGCCAGGGCCTGGTAGTCCTCCTCCAGCGCGCCGCAGGGCCGGGGCAGGGCGTCGGGCAGCTGATCCGTTCTGGCCAGCAGCGCCTGCAGATGCAGGTGCCGCTTCCGCAGCCGGGCATAGTCCGCTCCGCAGAAGCATGCCAGCACCAGCAGGCACAATAGCCCCGGGTACAACGCCGCACCCATGGGCAGGGCATACAGCCGGAAGGACAGCGCAAACAGGCCGCAGCACACGCAAAGCAATAACACCGCGCCCCGACGCTGCTTCAGGTAGGCAAGCAGGCTCATTCGTCCGCCTCCCCGAAGGCCGCCTCATGCTTTTTGAAAAAGTCATGGTATACCCGCACAGCCGGCAGCTCCGTCCAGCGGCGGCGGCAGACGGGATCGCCGTCCATGTCGTAGATCCTCGCCCCCCGCATGGACAGCAGGAACGGCGAGTGGGTGGCAATCACGAACTGGCACCCGAAAAACCGGGCAGAGTCCTCCAGAAACTGCGTCAGCTCCTGCTGCCGGAGGGGGGACAGGCTGTTTTCCGGCTCGTCGAGCAGGTACAGGCCGTTTTCCCTGATGCGGCTGGTAAAGTAAAAGAAGGCGCTTTCCCCGTTGGACTGCTCCCGCACGTTGTCCATCAGCCGGGTGCGGACGTACTGAGACTGGGTTTTCCTCC
>CAMDVP010000067.1 GCA_945877525.1 uncultured Clostridia bacterium
GTCTCCCGCAAGGCGCTTGACTATATTACCAAACCAATCCCCGTTTGTCAACCCCTTTCCTGAATCTTTTTTATGTTTTTTCGCCCTTTTTCTCGCTGTCGAACGATTTGATTTATCTTCGATTTCAATGTTCGCCTATTTCTGAATTTTCTATGCATGCAGAACGAATTTCGTTCGCTTCATCCATTGGCTTCACGTTTTCTCCCGGCTTCCCGTCGGAGCCACGCCAGATATCTTCTGCCCAGCTGCGCCTCACGGGCCGCCTGCTGGCGCCGGAATCGAAGGTATTCCCCCGGCGTCATCCGAGGCACATAGACGCTGACCCCGCCGTCCCTCACCCGGAATACGCCGCATCCCTCCCCGTCAATCACTACGTCTCCCGACCTGCCCATCACGCAGCGGTACACCCGTCCGATATGACCTTTGCCCACGAACATCCGCTTTTCACCACCCTCCGCGTTGGTGCAGAGAAACGCCAGGCCGCTGCCGGGCCTATCCGCCGCGCCCTCGCGGGTGAAGCCGATGATGCTGGGATGGTCGAAGTAATCGTGCTCCTCGCCATAGGCGTGGGTGCGGCGCAGGCGCAGCAGCTGGGGCAGCTGGGGCACCGCGGCAATTTTCCTCGTGGGAATGCCCTGCCAGTCGCCCAGAAACACGCAGGGATAGCCGAAGGCGCGCAGCAGGATCAGTCCGTAGGCCGCCGCCTTGAACCACCCCTCCACCCAGCTTTCCAGCGACTGCCCCGGTTGGGTGTCGTGATTATCCACAAAGGTCACTGCCTGATGCGGCCTACAGCCCACCAGGGTGCCTTCAAACAGCTTGCTCATGTCATACTGTCCGCCGCTGGAGGATGCCTCCCGCAAATGCTGATGCAGCGGCGCGTCGAACAGGTTCATGCACCCATCCACCTGGGCCAGATACGCCGTCAGCGGCTCCACCTGTGTGTGCCAGTATTCCCCCACGGCGTACAGCTCGCGCCCCGTGTGACGGCGGACGGCCGGCAGCCAGTCCCTGTAAAAGGACGCGCTGATATGCTTCACCGCGTCCAGGCGGAAGCCGTCGCAGCCCGTCTCATCGGCATACCAGCAGCCCCAGCGCTGCAGCTCGGCAGCCACGGCCGGGTTGCACACATCCACATCGTCGCCCATCAGGTAGTCGTAATTTCCCTTTTCCCTGTCCACATCAGGGGCCCACTGCTTGCCCTTGAAGCGGAACAGGCCGCTTTCCTTTGCGCCCTCGTCCCAGTCCACGCCGGTAAAGCAGGTGTGATCCCAGGTGAAATCGCTGTGCGCGCCCGCGCGGCCGGGAAAGGTGAAGCGGGTGAACACGGTCACCTGCTTTTCCTTCTGCCCGGGAATGTCCCGATGCTCGGGATCGTCCACCCAGGCAGCGACGGTTTCGCTGCCGTCAGCGCCCATCTTATGGTTCAGCACCACGTCGGCCAGGGCCTGAATGTCCGCCGCCTGCAGGGCGCGGATCGCAGAGAGATATTCCTCCTTCGTGCCGTACTTGGTGCGGATGGTATGCTTCTGCGGGAACTCTCCCAGGTCGTACAGGTCGTAAACCCCGTAGCCCACGTCGCTCGCCCCGCCGCAGCCCTTGTACGCCGGAGGAAGCCACACCGCCGAAAAGCCCTGACGGCTCAGGCGAAACGCCATATTCCGGATGCGGCGCCACCAGTGCCCGTCGTCCGGCAGCTCCCATTCAAAGCCCTGCAGCATCGTTCCGTTGGTCATGAGCATCCTCCTTGCGCCGCGGCATTGGAAACGTTACCAATGCCATTATACCCCACAGCGTAGGATATGTCAAAGCATCAGGGTCTATCCGGCAGTTGCATTCCCGGGCTATTTCTTCTATAATATATGGAAGAAAGGCGGTGAAGCCGTCATGGCGTTCATGCGAATTAACTCCCCGGCGCAGCGGAAGGGCTGATGACAGCGATGCACCGGGGACCCCGCTCTGCAATCAGCCGGCTGCGCCTGTAAGCGGACAAATCATCTGTTGCAGGAAGGAGCCGAACAAAATGGACAAAACAATCTTATGGAACCAGTGGCTGGAGGAGGAGCGCATCGCGCACATCCACGGCTGGGACTTTTCGCATCTGGACGGCCGATATGAGGAGGAGGGCGACCTGCCCTGGGACTACCGGGACACGGTGATGCGCTACCTCCGCCCGGACAGCCGCCTATTGGATCTGGACACCGGCGGGGGCGAGTTTCTCCTGTCCCTTGGACATTCCCACGCCCTCACCGCCGCCACCGAGGTCTATCCGCCCAATGTGGCGCTGTGCCGGGAAACCCTCTCTCCCCTGGGCATTGACTTTCGCGAGGCCAATGCGGCGGGGCCCCTGCCCTTTGAGGACGGAAGCTTTGACCTGGTGATCAACCGCCACGGGGATTATTCTCCCGCGGAAATCGCCCGGGTGCTGAAGGCAGGCGGCGTGTTCGTCACCCAGCAGGTAGGCGCCGAAAACGACCGGGAGCTGGTGGAACAGCTTCTGCCCCATCCACCCGCGCCGCCCTTTCCCAGGCAGTATCTTTCCATCGCCAGGGCGGACTGCGAGGCGGCCGGCCTGACCGTGCTAGAGGGGCGGGAAGCCTTCTGCCCCATCCGCTTTTACGATGTGGGGGCGCTTGTCTGGTTTGCCCATATCATCGAATGGGAATTTCCCGGCTTCACCGTGGAAAGCAGCCGGAAGCAGCTGTATCGCCTTCAGGAGCAGCTTGAGGAGCGCGGCATGGTAGAGGGCCGCATCCACCGCTTCCTGCTGGCGGCACGCAAGGAAAGGAGCTGAACATATGCCGCAGCATATGATCCAGGTGCCCTGTGTGGAGCAGGAGTGGCTCTATGTGCCCGATGTGCCCTACGAAACCGTGAATGGCGTGACCCGTTGCCTGCAGCTTATCATCCCCTACCGGCGCGCCTGGCCCAAGGGGCTGCGCGCGCCCGTGGTGGCGCTGGTACCCGGCTCCGCCTGGTACAGGCAGGAAATGTACAACGGCCTGCTGAACTGGAGCGGCCTGGCCCGGCGGGGCTTTGCCGTGGCAGCCATCCAGTACCGGGATTCCTCCATGGCCAAGTTTCCCGCACAAATTGACGATGCGAAGGCCGCGCTGCGCTTTCTTCCCTCCCTGGCGGAGCAGTATCACCTGGACATGAGCAACGTGTTTCTCATGGGGGATTCCTCCGGCGCGCACACCGCGCTGATGACCGCCCTGACCGCCGGGGAGGGCGACCTTTCCCTGCGCGGCGTGGTCAGCTACTACGCCCCCACCAACCTGACCCGCATGCAGGAGGAGGGTCCCATCCGCGACCTGCTGGCCTCTCCCCGCGACGCGCAGGAAGCCTCCTGCGGCGCCCATGTGTCTCCCGGCAAGGACATCCCGCCGGTGCTGATGCTCCATGGGGACGCGGACATGGATGTGGATGTATCCAATTCCCGTGAGCTGTACCGCATCCTGTCCGAAAACGGCAAAGAGGCGGACTATTACGAGGTCGCCGGCGAGCGGCACGGCGGCGGCACCTGGTGGAGCGACCCCATTCTGGATATCGTGGAGGCATTTCTGCGCAGACATCTGGCGCCGTAAACCTTACAGCCCGGTCAGCCGCTCCTCGAAGCCGTCCGCTTCCCGCTGCAGCTGCTCAAGGAAGCCCTTCACATGCCAGCCGTCCGTGGCAGCATGGTGGCAGGTGATGGACAGGGGCAGTATGGTTCGTCCGTCCCACTCTTCAAAGCGCCCCGCCTCCACCGAGGGAAAGTAGTAGGCCTTGCTATCATAGCTGTGCACCGCAAAGTGCCGGAAGCTCACCCAGGGCATGCAGCTGACCGTATAGGCATTTTCCGGGGGCAGCGCGTCCCGCCGGGCCAGAAAGCCATGGTTTTCCCCATAACGTTCCTGATCCCGGACCCACCCCCGGTAGAACGCCGCAAAATTCTCGTCAAACTCCGTCCACTGCATGGAAAAGGTCTTGTCGTCCCGGTGAAATACGGCGTACAGCGGGGTCAGCGTGTCATACACGCCCAGCACCCCTTCCTTTTCCGCCAGGCGGAAGGCCTCCTGGGCATTCAGCGAATGGGTTACCAGCCACAGATAGGCGGGGTAGAATTTCAGCTCCCGCCTCTTCAGCGCGGCACGAAGGCGGGTCACATCCACCTCCACAGTGAGGGAATAGCCCGTGGGCGCCATATGGGCAAAGTAGTGAAAATGCTCTCGTCTGGGCCAGGTGTTCATGTCAATGGGCGTAAAGCGCGCCATGGTCATCGCCATCCTTTCCCTTCAAGCATACGGCGGATTTGCTTCCCTGCGCACCCGACGCTGCGTCGGGTACATACCAAAAGCCCCGGCTGATTTTTTCAGTCGGGGCTCCTTCATATCAAAGAGACCGCAGTCACTTCCCTGACATGCTGACAGGGCCGTCCCACGGGACGACCCTGCCGGAAAACCAAATCAAAGCATTACTTGCCAACCTTGGACAGCGCATCCTCCACAGCGGCCATGATGCCCTTGCTGCTGAAGGTGGCGTTGGTAGCCACATCCACCTGGGTGGACTGAGCGGCGATAATTGCGTCGGGGATGGTCTGGAAGGCGGGGTCGCTCACGCCGGCGGTCTCGCCGTGGGACAGCACTTCAATCTTGGCAATCTTGTCGCCGTCCATGGTCACCTTCACCTTGATGGGGCCGCCGAAGCCGTCAGCCTCGCCGATGTACTCGTTGGGAGCCAGCTCAGAGGCGGGATCCGCCACGGCGGGAGCTTCCATGTAGCCGAAGTGGATGTTCAGCAGCTCGGCAGTCTTGCGGGCCACGTCGCCGGTCAGGCCGCCGCAGCGGCGCTTGCGGATGATGTCGCCGCGCTCCACATTGGCCGCCTTCATGAAGGTGGACACGGAATCCACGCAGTTCACAGAAGGCGCGATGGTCTGCACGGGAGCGGCGGATTCGGGCTGATAGATGGGCAGGGCCGTGGAGGTGTACCAGGCGCACAGCTCCTTGGTGATGGCGCGAGCGTCGTCAGGCGCGCAGCACAGGCCGATCACGCCGGCAGCGCCGCCCAGGGCGCCGCACAGGGAACCGGCAGTATAGCCTTCCTTGCCATTGGCGAACATTTCCGGGGGGATCACGGTGTAGGGGAAGCCCACCCGTTCGCTCAGGGCCACCAGCAGGGCTTTGGCAGCGCCATAGCAGCAGCCGTTCTCGAAATAGCCCTCATAGCCCAGCTTTTCCACCTCGTCCAGGTCAAGCTCGGCAAAGGGGAAGGGATGGGCGGGGGCGACGGTTTTGTCCTCAGCCAGCACGCTGGTCAGGGGGGCGCTGCCCATCAGCGCGGATCCAGCCAGCAGCACGGCGGACTTTTTCAGAAAATCACGGCGGGATTGCAGCATGAAAAAACTCCTCCTTTATTCTTCTCCATACGTTACGATTTTTGGCGGATGCAGGTGTCCCCTGGCGCGGACTTCACACCGCTCCAACCTGCCTAAACTATACTCCTCCGGAAGAAATTTGTCAAGTTGTGGAAGGCCCATCCCCATGCAAAACTTATGGGAGAATCATGTCCAGCCCACGCCGGAGGGTGGATGCTCCGATGGCCCCCGTTGCCTGGGCCACGGCATGGCCCTGCGCGTCGATGAAATAGGTCACGGGGATGGAATACACGGCATAGGCCGACGCCGCCTCGCCGGTCGTATCATACAGCACAGGGAAAACGTAACCCTTCTGCGCAATGAAGGAGGACGCGCCTTCCACCGTTTCCCGGCTTCCATCGGTCAGGTTCACCATGAGAAAGGTCACCTCGTCGGACAGCGCCTGATACTGCTCGTTGAACTCCGGCATTTCGCTTTGGCAGGGGCCGCACCAGCTGGCCCAGAAGTTCAGCACCACCGGCTTTCCGACAAAATCCGACAAACGGACCAGGTTGCCCGCCGCGTCATAGGCCGTGAAGTCCGGGGCCATGGGCATGGATGGCTCGGGGGTGTCCGTGGGCGCGTTGGAGGCATCCGGCTGCGGCACGGCGGTTTCCTCCGGCACGGACGTGGCCTGCACCGCCAGCTGCTCCGGGGCCATTTCTCCGCCCAGGCGGCTGTACAGGACATACGCCCCCGCCATCAGCAGCACAAACGCCGCCAGGAGCAGCGCCAGGTTTCTTTTGCTTTTCATGCTTCCGTCCCTCCTCAGCTCAGCAGGCTGATCAGCCGCCCCATCAGGCCCGTGGCCATCAGCACGCCCACCAGCACCAGAAAACCGCCGCACACCAGGTTGATGGCCCGATAATGCGCCTTGATCCACCCGAAGGCCGATTTCAGATAGTCAATCAGCACCGCGCTGAGCAGGAAGGGTACCCCCAGCCCCAGGGAATAGAGCAGCAGCATCAGCATACCCTCCGCCGCATGCCCCTGCCGAGAGGCCAGCATCAGCGCCGAGCCGAGAAACGCGCCCACGCAGGGCGTCCATCCCAGGGAAAAAATCACCCCGAACATCAGCGCGGGGAAAAATCCCATGCCGTCCCCCTTCACCGTGCCCTCGGGACCCCGGAACAGGTTTAGCCGAAGCACCCCCAGGTAGTTCAGCCCGAAGAGGATCACCACCGCCCCGGAAACGATGTTCACCGCCGTTTGATGCTGCCTCAGCACGCTGCCCACTGTGCCCGCCAGCGCGCCCATGGCCACAAACACCGCCGTGAATCCTGTCACAAAGCCCAGCGCGCCACGCAGGGTTTTCCCAAGGGTATGCTCTCCACCCCCCGCGAAGTAGGACAGATACACCGGCAGCATGGGCAGAAGGCATGGGGAAATGAAGGTAATCATTCCCTCCAGAAACGAAATGAAATATTGCATCCGCTCACTCCTTTCCTCTGCTGCATGTAGTATAGCATATCCGCCGTTTTGTCCGCAACAGGCCGCCGCCCTCCGGGCACAGGAAAACCCCCGGCCGATCAGCCGGGGGAATATCGTCACTTCACAGGATACACCGCGCATTCATAGGGCGCATACAGGCCCGAAGCCTCCTGCCGCCCAAGGTTGCTCAGCGCGGCGCCGCCGCACCGGAAGGGCAGGGCAATCTCCTGCGCCCGGTGGAAATTGCATACCACCACCCACTTTTCATTGCCGAGGGTACGGGTATAGATCATGCAGTCGTCCTCCGGGCGGGAGATCACCTCCACCTCCCCGTCCAGGAAAGCGTCGTTCTCCCGGCGCAGCTTCAACAGCGCCTGGTAGAACCGGAACACCGATTTTTCCGCCTTGAGGTCGTTTTCCAGATTGATTTCCCCGCAGCGGCTGTGAGGGGTAATCCACGCCTTGCCCGTGGTGAAGCCGCAGCCCTCGCCGCCCTTCCAGGCCATGGGACGGCGGGCGTTGTCGCGGCTGCCGAAGTTGATTTTCTCAATGGCTTCCGCCTCAGTCATGCTCTGGCAGAATTCCCGGTAGGCGTTCTTGCTCTCGATGTCGTCGAAATCATCGATGCTGTCGTAATGGGCGGCGGTCATGCCGATTTCCTGCCCCTGATAGATGAAGGGCACGCCCTTGAGCAGATACACCATGGCCGCCATGCAGGTGGCGGATTCATAGCGCTTTTCGCCGTCATCTGCCGCGCGGGAAATCATGGGCGGCTGGTCATGGTTGTCGGTAAACAGGCTGTGGAGCAGGTCGTCCCGGGCAGTCTGCGCCTGCCAGCCCAGCAGCACGTCCCGCAGGGTTTTGAGGGTGTCGGGCTTGGGGGTAAACTTGTTTTCCCGGCCGATTTCCATGTGGTCGAACTGGAACAGCGTGCTCAGCTCGCCCCGCTCCATGGCGCAGTGGCGGCGCATTTCCTCCTCGTCGCTCACCCAGCACTCGCCCACGGTAAACAGCTTCGCCGTCTTTTCCCGGCCGAACAGCGCGTGGATGTACTCATGCAGATGCGGCCCGAAGCAGTTGCGTCCCGCGTCGAAGTCCTTCGAAATTTGGTCGATCACGTCGCAGCGGAAGCCGTCCACGCCCATGTCCACCCAGTAGTCCACCACATCCTGCATGGCCTTGACCACGGCGGGGTTGTTCCAGTTCAGGTCGGCCTGGCTGACGGCGTAGGAGTGCAGGTAATACTGCCCGCGCATGTCGTCATATTCCCAGGCGCTGCCCAGAAAGCAGGACTGCCAGTCGTTGGGCGGTTCGTCAAACCAGTAGTAGAAATCGCTGTAAGGGTTATCCCGTCCCTTGCGTGATTCCTGGAACCAGCGGTGGGCGGTGGAGGTGTGGTTGGGCACCAGATCCATGATGAGCTTCATGCCCCGGCGGTGCAGCTGGGCAATCAGCTCCCGCATGTCGTCGAGGGTGCCAAACTCGTCCATGATGTCGCGGTAGTCCGCGATGTCGTAGCCGTTGTCATCATTGGGGCTTTTGTAGCAGGGGCAAAGCCAGATGGCGTTCACGCCCAGTTCCTTCAGGTAATCCAGCTTTTCCGTCACGCCCCGCAGATCACCGATACCGTCGCCGTTTGTGTCCTTGAAGCTGCGGGGGTACACCTGATAAATCACCAGGCGCAGGAAATCACGGTACTTCTCGCTCAGCATAGGGCTCCTCCTTCACCGCTTGTCCGTGATAAGTATGATGGGCTGGCCGTCCGTCGCCATCAGGCCGCTTTCCACGGGAATGCTCCTGCCGTCCAGCAGGCTTTCATAGGCGCCGTCAGGCAAATCCACCGGCATAACCGACGCGCCGCCCTTCAGGCTGAAAATGCCCAGCGCCTGCCGCCCGGCAAGCTCCCACCGGGCCATCAGCACGTCTCCCGGGCAGGCCCTGAGTGTGTACGCACCCCGGGAAAACAGTTCGTCCTTTTTCATGGCGGTCAGCCGGCGCATAAGGTCGGTCAGGGGCGCGGTACCCTTCATGGGCACGGGGTCGGGGTCGAACAGGTCAGGCCGGTGGACGCACTCCCACTCCTGCCCGCCGTAGAGCAGCGCCATACCCTTTTGGAAAAACATCCACGCCAGCCAGTTCATGCGTACGGTCTTGTCCGGGAACAGGAAGGCCATGCGGGGTCTGTCGTGGTTTTCCAGAAAGCGGAGCTTCACATAGTCCGCCGGATACCAGCCCTCCTGCCGCTCCAGGGCCTCCACATAGGCGCCAAGCGGCGTTTTCCCCTCCACATAGGACAGAAAGTCTCCGTAAATATCATAGTCATAGCACACGTCAAAGGCCTGGTACAGCTCCGCGTCGCTGTGGCTGACCATGCCGCGGTTCCGGTTGTCCCGGGTGAAGGCAGGCTCCACCGATTCCGCCAGCCAGATGCATCCGGGGCGAACCTGCTCCACCTCCCGCCGGGCCCGCAGCCAGAATTCAAGGGGCACCAGGGGCGCCACGTCGCAGCGGAAGCCGTCGACAATCTCCGCCCACATTTTCAGCGTGTCAATCTGATAGTCCCACAAGGCCCGGTTTTCATAGTCCAGGTCGATGATGTCCGACCAGTCGCCGATCCGGTTGCCGAAGCTCCCGTCGCTTTTGTGGTAAAACCACTCCGGGTGCTCCCGGGACAATACGGAATCGGGGGAGGTGTGGTTGTACACCACGTCGATGAGCAGCTTCATGCCGCTTTCATGCACCGCGTCCGCCAGGGCGCGAAAATCCTCCATGGTGCCGTATTCGGGGTTCACACTGCGGTAATCCGCAATGGCATAGGGCGAGCCCAAGCTGCCCTTGCGCGCCTTCTGTCCAATGGGATGGATGGGCATCAGCCACACCGCGTCCACCCCAAGGGCGCGGATGCGGGGGATATCCTCCGCCACCGCCCGGAAGTTGCCCCCGTGATTGCGCACAAACACGGAGTAGAGCGTCATGTTTCGCAATTCCATGGTCATTCCGCCTCCAGTCGTTCAAACACCAGGGCTGTATCCAGGGGGCAGGGCAGGTCGTATTCGCCGCCCGCGAATTTCTCGCCCGTGAAGAAGTGCCGCCACTGGCCCTGTGGCAGGTACACCCTGCGGCCCTTGGCGCCCTTTTCCACCACAGGAGCCACCAGATAGCGGCGGCCCAGCATATACTCGTCCCCGCAGGACAGGGTGCGCTCGTCCTCAGGCCAGTCCAGGCACAGATGCGCCATCATGGGCCTGCCGTTCCGCACGCAGGCCTGCGCTTCCTCCCACAGCACCGGGCGCAGCTTCTCCCGCAGACGGGCAAAGGCACAGGCCGTTTCCATAAGGGAGGGATCGTTCCAGGAGCGGGCCAGGTTCCAGGGGCTGCGGTCGTTGTTGAGGGTGGGGTCGTCCGGCCGTTCAAACTGGCCGGAGCGGGGCTCGGCATGCCACTGCATCACCGGGCAGAAGCAGCCCATGGCCGTGGCCCGCAGATACAGTTCCCCGTCCGGCAGGGGTCCGGCAAAGCCACCCATGTCAAAGCTCCAGAACAGGAAGCCCGACAGCCCCGCCGACAATCCCGCCGTCAGCTGCCCGCGCAGCTCCTCCCAGGTGCTGAGCTGGTCGCCCGCCCAGTGGATGGGCGCGCACTGTGAGCCCGCATAGCCCGCGCGGCTGAAGGTCAGCCCCGGCACGCCGCGGCTTTGCATCCAGTCGTGGTAGGCCAGGGTATATTGCAGGGGATACAGGTTGTGCGCCTCCTGCCCGGCGGTGCCGTCATGAAGCAGCACATCGTCGCCAAAGAGAAATTCGCCGCCGTCGGTCTTGAACCCTTCCACCCCTGCTTCCAGCAGGTGATCCCGCCTGGCAAACCACCATTCCCGCGCCTTGGGATTGGTGAAATCCGGCAGAAGACTGCCCTCGAACCACCGTTCGGGAATCACATAGGGCGAACCGTCAGCATTTTTGACCACATAGCCCCGGGCGACGGCCTCCTCCCGGTCGCGGCGGACAGGCTCGGGGTCGGGGCAGTCCCGCAGGGCCTTGAGTACGGGGATCTGCCACAGCACCAGGTGCAGCCCGGCCTCCCGGACGCGGCGCACCATGGCGGCGGGGTCGCACCACAAATTGCTCCAGCGGTAGAAGGTACTCTCGTCGCTCCAGGCCTCCAGCACCATCACCGAGGCAGGGCAGTCGTGGGCTTTAAGCTCCCGCAGCTGCTCGTCCACATCCGCGTCGCACTTCCAGCCGTTGGCGCTGATCCACAGGCCGAAGGCCCATTCCGGTGGCAGCGCCGCCCCGCCGGTCAGGCGCAGATATTCCCGTATCTGCCGGTCAGGCGCGCCCGTCAGCAGATGATCCGTCATGCCCTCGCACACCGGGGAGGACAGGCGGATGGTTTCCCCGAAGGCCATGGCCACGCTGCGCCCGGTTTCCCGGTACAGCCCAAAGCCGCCGTCGGTCAGGAACATGGGCACGGGCAGATAGCTCCACTCTCCCTGCCGGGTGAAATGCTCCACCACCCGGCCGCAGCTGCCCCGGCCCTGCTGATCCGCCGCGTCAAAGCGCTCGCCGGTGCCGTAAACATGGCGATGGGCTCCCTGAAGCTCGGTTTCCACAAAGGCCGCCGTGCCGTCCGCCCGAAGGCCCAGGGTCATGCGCGGGCAGGCCAGGCTTCGGCCACCCTCCAGCGCCATGCGCCACAGCCCGTCCCCGCCAAAGGTCACCCCATCGCAGGGCGTATCCTCCGGCTGCCGGCCGGTCAGGGTGAAGGCTGTGCCGCTCTCCTCCTTCCGGCAGGACAGGTATACTCCCGGGCACAATTCCGCCCAGCCCGCGCCCATGCGCAGGGGCCTTTCCACCTTCGCGGGCGAGAGCACCTCCAGGTCAAACCATCGGGTGCTTTCCTCCCCGCACACCAGGCGGTAGCGCAGGGCGCAGGGCCTTTCCATGGCAGGGAGGGTAAAGCGCCAGCCCTTTTCCGTCCGGGCAGGCCGGAGGACGGCGGACTGCCCCGCCGTCTCCAGCGCCGGTTCGCCGCCGTCGCACAGGCAATCAATATGAATCTCCTGCCCCGTCATGGGATAGAGCGGCGTGCGGGCGTAGCCGCAGTCGTCAAACGGGAAAATGCCATCTGGCAGGTGACGGATCAAGCGTCGCCACTCCCTTCCTCCAGGTTCAAAAGCACTTCCTCCAGGCAGTCCGCCAGGCCGGGGGTGTGGCACATCACCCGCAGGGTGGTCAGCACACCGTGTCCGCGGCCCTTCGACTGCAGAAGCCGCCACACGGCCTCCTTTTCGTTGTTGTCCGTCTGCATGCGGTGCAGCCGCTCATGGGCGCGCTCCAGCCATCTGTCCTGCGCCAGGCGGGTTTCGCTGAAGCGGACGCAGCAGGCTTCCTCTGCCCCGGTTTCCATGGTGAAGCGCAGCACGCCCCGTTCCTCATCATAGGCGGCGGGCAGTTCCCTGCCGTCCACGCTCACCCCGCAGGGCGCAAAGCCCACGCACTCCACCTGCCAGGTGCGCTTTGCCGGCAGGAGGGACGTATCTCCCCGCGAGGCCACGGTCAGCAGGCCCTCCGCCCAGTTCAGGGCAATGTCCGTGCGGACGCTGGGCCCGCCGTCGGTCATGCCGTCATCCTCATACAGTTCAAAGGCGCCGTCTGCCCCGGCAAAGACCCGCAGGGTCAGCCGTTCGGGCAGG
>CAMDVP010000068.1 GCA_945877525.1 uncultured Clostridia bacterium
CAGCAGGAAAGCGAGCTGACCAGATGATACGCCGCCTTCGCGCCCTGGCGGTGGCGGCGGGGTTTCTGCTGCTGCTGGCCACGCTCTTTGAGGGGCTGAAGCTGCTGCTGTATCTGGTGTTCTGGCGATGCTTTCTGGATGCATATGTAGCCATCCAAACCTGGTAAACGCGCTGAAACGGGGGAATATCCATGATCCGAATCGACCTGGACGTGATGCTGGCCCGCCGCAAGATGAGCCTGACCGAGCTTTCCCAGCGGGTGGGCATCACCATGGCCAACCTGTCCATTCTCAAAACCGGCAAGGCACGGGCCATCCGCTTTGCCACCCTGGACGCCATCTGCCATGCGTTGGATTGCCAGCCGGGGGACATCCTGGTATATGAAAAGGGTGAGGAACCGTGAAAATCCTGCGTGCCTTGGATCTGATGCTGCTGGGCGGAGTACTGGCGCTGGCGTTAATCATCGTCAGCGGTATCCATGACGAGCGCGACGCGCCGTACCGTCCTGCCCGGGCCGCGCTGAAGGACGTCGGGCTTAGCGGGATTGTGTCAGAGGCGCCCCGGGCCATGACGCTGGATACCCACGGCGGCTTTCATGGGGACGGCTGCTGCCTGACGGTTTTTACGGTGGATTCCAGCGACCGTGAAGCCCTGTGGCAGGCGCTGTCGGCTCTGCCTGGCTGGCATGTGGAGGCGGTGAACCCTGACGATTATGCCGCGTTTCCGCTGTGCTCCTGCCAGACGCTGGTTTATCCCGCCCCGGATACGGTGTTTGACGCCTGGTATCTCCGTGATGACAACGAAGGCAGGGAATGGGCGGACTATGCCCTCAACCTGTCCCGCGCATGGTATGACCGGGAGACGGGCATGTTCTTTTTCTACCGCATGGATACCTGAAGGAGGGATGAAGAATGACGCTGCTTCGATGGTTGACGGCGCTGCTTGCATGCTTTCCGTTCTTCTGCTGCCCCGCGCCGGAGATAGGAGAGGATGAATTCTGCCTGCAGGTGACCATTGCCGCACCACAGGTCTATGGGCTGTACACGGAATACAGCCTGCAGGGCGAGCGCAGGGGCGACATGGGCGTCCGCAACGCAGATGGCTCCGCCTTCAGGCAAAACGAGGTGATCTCCCTGACCTTTGACCAGGAGCTGATCCCCGCGGACAGCAACCTGTCCGATTTCTGCCTGCATCTTTACTGGATTGACCGGGAGGGTATGACCAGACCGGCCTCCGGCGTGCTGACCTGGCCCACCGCCTGGGGAGAGGCCTATACCGCCACGCTGCGCCCCGACGCGGAGGGAGGCTGCTTTCTGGAGACGGATTTTCCCCGCGCCCTGCCATCCGCCTCTTGACACAAGGCGCCTCCGGGCGTATAATGTCTGCAATACAATAAACGGATTTTCCTTTGTTATTAAGGATTCAAGGATAATACGTTTTAAATTGTAGCAATACGTTTTGCACCGGAGGCGCTTCTGATGGAGATTCGTGTTTTCGATACCGCAGAGCAGGTGGGCCAGGCCGCGGCGGTGCTGCTGGCCGCGCAGCTGCTGCGCAAGCCTGACAGCGTGCTTGGCCTGGCCACGGGCTCCTCGCCCATCCCCACCTATACCTGCCTGATCGACCTGAACCGCAGGGGCGTGGTGGATTTCTCTCAGGTCACTACCTTCAACCTGGACGAATATGTGGGCATCCCCGAAAGCCACGAGTGCAGCTATCACCGCTTCATGAACGAACAGCTGTTCAGCCATGTGAACATCCGCCGCGAGGCCATCCATGTCCCCGACGGCAACGCCCCCAACCTGGAAGAAAGCGCCGCCGCCTATGACGAGGCCATCCGCAAGGCCGGCGGCATCGATGTGCAGCTGCTGGGCATTGGACGCAACGGACATATCGGCTTCAACGAGCCCAGCACCCAGTTTATCTATGGCTGTCATGTGGTCAGCCTGAGCGACAGCACCATCGATGCCAACAAGCGCTTCTTCGCCTCCGAGGCTGATGTGCCCCGTCAGGCAGTGAGCCTGGGCATCGGCAGCATCATGAATGCCCGCCAGGTGCTGCTCATCGCCACCGGCTCGGACAAGGCCGATGCCGTGCGCCGCGCCATCCGCGAGGATGTGAACCCGCAGATTCAGGCCTCCATCCTGCGCACCCACCCCGACGCGGTGTTCCTGCTGGACAGGGCAGCGGCGGCACAGCTGTAATACTGTTCTCGTTTTCACGATTGCTTTCCAAAGGCAGAGGTTTCACGCCTGCGGGCGCGTCCGCAGCCTCAATTGTCGCGGCCAAAGGCCGTTCGTTGCGGCTGATTCATTCGTTTTCTGTTTGCCTCCCTTTGGAAACCTTCGGGGCCGTCCTCTTGATGCAATCCTTCTGCTGCTGAACAGTATAATGCTTCGGTTCAGCCTGCGGCAGATCAGCCTGCCGTGGGCTTTGTTTTATTTGGGAAATGATTATTCCATATCTATCCATTCACAAGTGTGCCGCAGTTTGATATAATCATCACAAGCGGCGGCGCATGCCGCAGCCTGCGAGACGGCATTTCGTCCGCGATTTACAAAAGGAGGGTTTATTGCATGAAACGTTTTCTGGCAACTGTGCTGGCCCTGATGCTGGCACTTGGCTGCATGGCTGTTCCCGCCATGGCTGAGGAAGCCGACGCCGACGTCATCATCATCGGCGCGGGCGGCGGCGGCCTGTCCGCGGCCCTGGAGGCTGCGCAGAGCGGCGCCAGGAAGGTCATTGTGCTGGAAATGACTGCCAAAACCGGCGGCGCGCTGAACTTCACCAGCGGCTCCATGTCCGCTGCGGGCACCATCATCCAGAAGGAGGACGGCATTGAGGACTCCGTGGAGTCCTATGTGGCCGACATCCTCAAGAACGGCAGCGACTTCGGCGGACAGCCCAATGAGGAGCTGGTGACCATCTACGCCGAGAACGCCGCCGTGGTGTTCGACTGGCTGTACGAGAACGGTCTGAAGGACTGCACCTTCTCCACCGACCGCGCCACCGGCAGCCGCGCCGTGTTCGCCCCTGAGCACGCGCTGTACAGCATCAAGCGCACCTACAAGGCCACGCCTCAGGACCGCACCCAGTACAAGTCCGCCGCCCATGAGGTGCTGGACAAGCTGGTGGCTGCCCAGGACGCCATCGAAATTATCTACAACACCAAGGCCACCGAGCTGCTCGCCAATGACAAGGGCCAAATTACCACGGTTGTGGCCGAGGGCCCTGAGGGCACAGTGACCTACACCTCCAGCCGCGGCGTGATCGTGTGTACCGGCGGCTATTCCTCCAACAGCAAGCTCATGGGCCAGTACACCGAATACGGCGAGTACTACCTGGCGGGCGGCGCTCCCGGCGCTGACGGCAACGGCCTTCTGATGATGCAGAAGGTTGGTGCCGGCCTGACTGCCATGAACGCTATCCCCACCTTCCCCATGGGTCTGGTCAGCAAGGACGACCCCACCCGCGGACAGATTGCCTCCACCTACACCTGGAAGACCGGCGGCATCGTGGTCAACCAGAACGGCGAGCGCTTCTGCAACGAAACCGAGTCCAACCCCGCCATCCGCGAGGTGGCCCTGGAGGAGCAGCCCAACGCCGTGCAGTATGACATCTACACCGACAAGATCCTGGAGGATCTGGCAGCGGCCGGCGGCGATATCTTCATGAAGTACTACTTCTCCGGTCCCGAAGGCGCGGGCGGCCATGTGATGTACTCCGGCGATACCATCGAGGAGCTGGCCGAAGCCATCGGCGTGCCTGCCGAGAACCTGAAGGCCACCATCGAGGAATACAACGCCGCGGTGGAAAAGGGCGAGCCCGACCAGTTCGGCCGTGAGTTCAACGTGTCCAACACCTACAACGTGGCCACCAACAAGGTGGAGGGCAACAAGTATTATGCCATCCGCCTGCACGCCCTGTGCGTGATGACCTTGGGCGGCGTGACCGTGAACAACAACCTGCAGGTGCTGGACGAAAGCGGCAACGTGATCCCCGGCCTGTATGCCGCGGGCGAGGTTGTGGGCGGCATCTGGGGCAAGTTTGTGTCCGGCGGCACCGGCGTGATGGGCCCCATCGTGTTCGGCAAGCTGGCCGCGCACCACCTGATGACCAACGACATGGCCGAAGGCTATGAGGTGAAGCCCGCCGCGAACCTGCTCGACGAAAGCCTGTTTGTGAAGGAAACCAGCAGCGGGGAGCTGTTTGACATGACCCGCGCCCTGAACGACGGCGAATACACCGCTACGGTGGACGGCCAGGATGGCCCCATGACCGTGAAGGTGACCATCGCCGAGGGCCGCATTGCCGCGGTGAAAATCGTGGAAAACCATGAGACGCAGACCATCGCCGGCGCGGCGCTGGAGAGCGTTCCGGACGCGATTATGGCGGAAAACAACGCCACCGTGGCGGTTGTGTCCGGCGCAACCATGACCTCCCACCGCATCATGAACGCCGTGGCCCAGTGCCTGGAGCAGGCAGCGAAGTAAGCGTTCCCTTCCCACAGCAAAATGGCCCTGTCCCCTATCTTGCGGGGCAGGGCTGTTTGCGTACCATGAGCGTCCTTGTCAGGGAGCCTTTCTGCCGATTTTCTGCACCCAGCCGATGATCTGCCCGGAGAGCAGCACCGTCAGCAGGGAATAGCCCAGCTTTTGCCAGGGAATATAGGTAGCCGACAGCGCCAGCACCACCAGGTCGGAGAAGAGATACACCCACTGGATATCCCATTTCAAAATGCGGGAAAGGCTCATGGCCAGGGCGTCGTCCCCGCCAGGTGCGCCGCCCCCACGGACGCTCAGCCCCGCGCCGACGCCAACAAACACCGCGCCGATCACCGCGCAGGCCAGGGGCGAGGCGACCAACGCCGGCCACAGGGGCGCGAAGGGCTCACACAGGGCATAGAACAGCGAAAATCCGCCTCCCGCCAGGATGGAATACCAGATGAACTCTCTTCCCAGGGTGCGCCAGCCCAGCAGGTAACAGGCTGTGTTCAGCACCAGGCTGCTCACGGCAGGGGAAATATGCAGCCAGTGCTGAATCAGAAGCGTAGCCCCCAGCACGCCCCCCTCGGTTACGCCGGAATAGGCGTGGATGTTGCATACGCCCACCGCCTGGATGGCCGCGCCAAGAAGCGCAAGAAAGCAGTTTTTCGCGGAAAGACGGGAAAACAAGCTAACAAATCCTTTCTGATGATTGATACCACCCATCCTACCCGATACACGCCGTTTTGTCAAGCCGGGAGGATTTGCATTATTCCGCCAAACGTGGTACTATATTTGTTACATGAATCAGGCAAAGGAAGGGAGCGGGCGCATGAACATACACGAGTCGGCGGAGGACTATCTGGAGGCCATCCTGATGCTGCAGGAGGAAAAGGGCTATGTGCGCTCGGTGGATATTGCCGCGCGGCTTGCCGTCACCAAGCCCTCGGTAAGCTTTGCCATGAAGCGCCTGAGGGAAAACGGGTACATCCTGATGGACGAGGAAAACCTGATTACCCTCACCGAAAGCGGCGCCGCCATCGCCCAGCGGGTATACGGGCGGCACAAGGTGCTGTCCTCCTTTCTGGAGCAGCTGGGGGTTTCTCCGAAAACCGCCCGGGAGGACGCCTGCAAGATCGAGCACGACATTTCCGAGGAGACCTTCGATATCATCAAGCGCCGCCTGCAGGCTTGACATCCCCCCGGCGATATGGTAACATCATGCCCTGTAAGGGAGTAGTCGGCGCGGCTGACCGTGCGACGAAGTCAACATTCTGGAGCCGCGGCTCCTGGCTTTGTACATTGCGACGAGACTTATCTGTTTTCCACCAAAGGGAAGAACGGATGGGTTTCGCCTTTTTTCGTTCTTCCGAAGCACAAGGAGGATATTTCACATGAGCCTGATGGAGCTGTTTCTCATTGCCGTGGGGCTGAGCATGGACGCCTTCGCGGTATCGGTCTGCAAGGGACTTTCCGTGCGGAAGGCCACCGTAAAGCACGCGCTGTGCGTGGGGCTGTACTTCGGCGGCTTTCAGGCGCTGATGCCGCTTATCGGCTATCTGCTGGGCACGCAGTTCGAGTCCTTCATCACCAACGTGGATCACTGGATTGCCTTTGTGCTTTTGTCCTTCATCGGCGGCAACATGATTCGCGAGGCCCTGAGCCATGAGGAGGAAAAGCTGGATGATTCCTTCTCCTTCAAGACCATGATTACCCTGGCCGTGGCCACCAGCATCGACGCGCTGGCCATGGGCGTAACCTTCGCCTTCCTGCGGGTGAACATCGTACCCGCGGTGCTGCTGATCGGCGTGACCACCTTCGTTTTGTCGGCGGCAGGGCTGAAGGTAGGCAATGTGTTCGGCGCGAAGTACAAGTCCCGGGCCGAGCTGTTCGGCGGCGTGGTGCTGGTGCTGTTGGGGCTGAAAATCCTGCTGGAGCATCTGGGCGTATTCGGTTGACGCAGGCGCGAGGCCATGGGCAAACAGCCGTCCTGGGCTGCCATCAAGCCTTGGACGAAGTCGGAGGGACCACCGTCTCTCCGACTTGATTCATATCCGGCGGATTTGCACCGTTCTTCCTTCTCATACTAATCTGTTTCTAAATCATCTCTTTCGTATGCGGCAAAAGGATTTCGCCTCTGCGGAGGCGAGCAGAGGGCTTTGCGGTCATCGTCGCTCCGCTTTCGACTTCCGCCTTCGGCGGACTCGCCACTGGCGAGCCGTCGCCCTCTGCACTCCTTCGCTCCGCATCCTTATAATCGTTTAGAATAAGAATAGTATCAGAAAAATGGCCGCAGCCGCTTTTTTGATACCCTTACGGCATCATCATCATCAGCCCCAGCGCCAGCAGGAACGACGCCGCGCCGTGTAGCACCTGCCACAGCGCCTGCTCCCCCAGGCTGACCATTCCCCGCGGATACAGGGCGCGGTTTTGCAGCAGCACCGCCATGCCGCCCATCCCCGTCGCCCCCGCCGCCAGTGCTGTGCGCAGGGGCAGCGGCAGGGGCAGGCGCGTCAGCTGAAGCACTCCGCAGGTAACCTCCATCACGGAGGTCAGCGGCAGGGTTAGCCATGGAAGCACTCCGTCCGTGACCTCGGTGACCAGCGCGGCGAACACCCGCAGCAGGGTCATGGTGCCGCAAACCATCAGCATGGTGCCGGCGGCGGAGGTCGCTGCCGCGCTAAGGGACAGGGGGCCTGCCGGCGCGCTGTCTGTTCTCGGCAGGGGCGCATGCCTGCGCAGCCCCGCCACCCCCGCGGCCATCACCCCGCCACCCAGCACGGCGATCAAGACACACACGCCGGCCAGGGGCGATTCCAGCCATGTCCCCACCGTGCCCAGCAGAAACATGGGGCTCATGGTGGCGCAGGCCGCCGCCGCCCGTCGGCAGGCGCGACCATCCTCCGGGGGATGCATGGCCAGCAGCCGCGCCCCCGCAGGCGAGCCCCCGCACCAGCCCAGCACCACCAGCAGCCAGGGTGGCAAGCGTCCCGGCATCCTGCTGACGAGCATCAACGACAGGGTCATGTAGGGGAAAAGCCCCGGCAGCACGCTTTGCACAAACAGGCGGCAGGCATCCGCAGCCGCCGCCATGGCCGTTTCCGAGCGAAAAAGCAGCCATCCCATCAAAAGCGCCAACAGCACCCGCATGCCCCCACCCCCGGAAAAGGATATGCGGCAAAATCGCGCCCGCTGACTTTGTGAAACGGAAAAAATGTGCTATACTACCATCAAGCACTGCTCCAAGGAGGCATCTCCCATGAAGGATACGTTTCTCATCGTGGACGGCAACAGCCTGATGCACCGCGCCTTCCACGCCCTGCCCCTGATGGACGCCGGGGGTACCTATACCAACGCCATCTACGGCTTTCTCTCCATGCTGCTCAAGGTCATCAAGGAGGAAAACGTCCGCTATCTGGCCGTGTGTTTTGACGAGCACGGCCCCACCTTCCGCCACACGGTCTATGCGGATTACAAGGCTGGCCGCGCCGCCACGCCCCCAGAATTGCGCCAGCAGTTTGAAACCATCCGCGCCCTGCTTGACGACATGGGCATCCGCTGGTACACCCTGCAGGGCTGGGAGGCCGACGACCTGCTGGGCACGCTTTCCCTGCGGGGGGCCGAGGCCGGGGCAGCGCCGCTGCTTCTCACCGGCGATCGGGACGCGCTGCAGCTAGTAGGCGGCGGGGTGGAGCTGATGTTCACCCGCAAGGGCATCAGCGAGACCACCCGCTTCACCCCCGCAAGGGTGCATGAGGAGTATGGTTTCTCCCCTGAGCAGGTCACCGACTGGAAGGGCCTGGCGGGGGATTCCAGCGACAACATTCCCGGCATTCCCGGCGTGGGCGACAAGACCGCCGTAAAGCTGCTCCAGCAGTACGGCACGCTGGAAAACGTGCTGGCTCACGCCTCCGAGGCCAGGGGCAAGCTGCGGGAAAAGCTGGAAGCCTATGCCGATCAGGCCCTGAAATGCAAGGAGCTGGCCACCATCCGCAGGGACGCGCCCGTTCAATGGAAGCTCAGCGACTGCGCCCTGCCCGACCTGGCCCGGGGCATTCCCGCCCTGCAAAGGCTGAAGCTGAACAGCATCATCCGCCGCCTGGGTGAGGAGGCTTCCGGCAGCGATGCCCCAGCGGAGGAATCCCCCGCCGCCCTGACCCTCCTGCCCTACGCCGAGCCTGCGGCGCTCTCCACCCCCGGCGAGCTTTCGGCCTGGCTGGGCGGCGCGGCCCGCCCCCTGGCCGTTTATGTGGACGATGCGGCAGTCTCTGTGGCGGACAGCGCAGGGCACTGCTGCCTGGTGACCGTGGGGGGCGACCTGCTCAGCCTGGGAGCCGATCCCGCCGAGTTGCTGGCCGTGCTGGCCCCGGAATTGTGCGCCACCCCCGCCCTGGTGCATGACGGCAAGCGCCTGCTCCACACCCTCAGCCGCCAGGGCCTGCCCCTGCCAGAGCGCTTCCAGTGGGACGCCATGCTGGGGGCGTATCTGCTCAACCCCCAGGAGAAGAGTTACAGCCTGCCCGCCCTGTGTCCCGGCATGCCGGCAGACGCCCGCGCGCTGATGAGCCTGTCCCTGTGGCAGCGGGGCCGGGTGGAACAGGACGGCATGCTGCCCCTGATGGAAGAGGTGGAGCTGCCGCTATCCATCACCCTGTTCGGCATGGAGCAGGCAGGCTTCACGGTGGACACCGCCTTCCTGCGGGAATTGGGCCAGCGCTATGTGAAGGATATTGAAGAAGCAAAGCAGCAGGTGTTTGCCGCCTGCCACACCCCGCCCTTCAACCTGAACAGCACCCAGCAGCTGGGCGAGGTGCTCTTCGACCAGCTGCAGCTGCCCCACGGCAAAAAGACCCAGCGGGGCTATTCCACCTCCGCCGAGGTGCTGGAGGGCCTGCGGGACATTGCCCCGGAAATCATCGACCCGCTTTTGCGCTACCGCCAGCTGACCAAGCTGAATTCCACCTATGTGGAGGGCCTTCTTCGCCTGACCGACGCAAAGGGCCGGGTGCATTCCTACTTTGATCAGGTAGCCACCGCCACCGGGCGCATTTCCTCCTCCGAACCGAATTTGCAGAATATCCCCGTCCGCACCGAGGAGGGAAAGGAGATCCGCCGGGCCTTCCTGCCCCGGGAGGGCTGGGTACTGCTGGATGCGGATTACAGCCAGATCGAGCTGAGGCTGATGGCCCATTTCTCCGGCGACGCGGCGCTGGTGGAGGCTTTCCGCACCGGGCAGGATGTGCATGCCCGCACTGCCAGCGAGATTTTCGACGTGCCCCTTTCGGAGGTGACCCCCACCCTGCGCTCCCGGGCCAAGGCAGTCAACTTCGGCCTGATCTACGGCATCAGCGGCTTCGGCCTGGCGCGGAACACCGGCGTGTCCCCCCAGGAGGCCAGGGAGTTCATCAGCCGGTATTTCGCCAAGTATCCCGGGGTGAAGCGCTTCATGGATTCCGCCGCAAAGGACGGGCAAAACAACGGCTATGCCATTACCCTCATGGGCAGGCGGCGCTACCTGCCCGAGCTTTCCTCCCCCAAGAGCGCCATCCGCGAGTTCGGCAAGCGCGCCGCCATGAACACCCCTGTCCAGGGCACGGCAGCGGACATCATCAAGCTGGCCATGGTGCGGGTGGATCAGGCCCTGCGCCGGGAGAACCTCCGCAGCCGGCTGATCCTGCAGGTGCACGACGAGCTGCTGCTGGAGTGTCCCCCCGAGGAGGCGGAGCGCGCCGCCCAGCTGCTCAAGGAGTGCATGGAGCAGGTGATCGAATTGTCCGTGCCCCTGCTGGCCGAGGTGCATCAGGGCGCCAACTGGGCCGAGGCCAAATAAAGGCAATACCGCACAAATGAGTAGGTGCGGTGGCGAATGAATTTTTTGCCAGATGCAATGGCAGATTTTGAAGGTTTGCTGGATGTAAATCGAAAAATCTGCAAGCAGCAGATGGCGGAAAAGGCATCGCCAACGCTGCCATCGAATGGTGCGGTATTGTCTAAAACGTCTTGCACACGGGCGCGTCCCGGCGTATCATAGAGGACAGATAAAGCAAGCCCATGCTTGAAGGAGGACTTTTTCATGACTGATATTCAGGAGCAGGTATCCCGCTGCCTGTCCCAGGCGGTGGAAAACCACGAATGCGCGGGCATCAGCGTGCTGGTGCGCCGCGACGGGCAGGATGTATTGTATGCCGCAGCCGGCCATGCCGACCGCGAAAGCGGCAGCCCCGTTCGTCGGGACAGCATTTTCCGCCTGTACAGCCAGTCCAAGCCCGTCACCGCCGCCGCGGTCATGCTGCTTATGGAGCGCGGCGTGATTGACCTGATGGATCCGGTGGAAAAGTACCTTCCCGGCTTCCGCAACCAGAAGGTGTGGACGGTTCAGGGCCTTGTGCCGGTCATCCGCCCCGTGCAGATCCTTGATCTGCTGGGAATGACCGCAGGGCTGTGCTATCCCGACGCGGACGCCCCCGGCCAGGCTGTGGCCCGGCTGTTTGAGGAAAACCAGAGGGCCATTCAGGCGGGCGGCGGCATGACCACCGCCGAGCTGTGCAACCGTCTGGGCCAGTGCCCGCTGGCCTTCCAGCCCGGAACGCACTTCCGTTACAGTACCTGCGCCGACGTGCTGGGCGCGGTCGTTGAGGCGGCGGACGGGCGGCCCTTCGCGCAGTTCCTTGAGGAGGAGCTGTTCGAGCCCCTGGGCATGAAGGACACCGCCTTCTACGCCAGGGACGCCTCCCGTCTGGTCACCTGCTACAAGCGCGTGTCCGGCGATCTGGAGCCCTTCCACAATCTGCACCTGTGCGTGGGCGACTATTCCCATGAGCCTGCCTTTGCTTCCGGCGGAGCAGGGCTTGTATCCACCCTGGACGACTACGCCGCCTTTGCCGAAATGCTGATGAACGGCGGCAGCTATCGCGGCAGGCAGATTCTCACCCCCGCCAGCGTGCGCTACATGACCCAGCCCCAGCTGGGCCCCGGCCCCCAGGCGGACTTCTGGGACAGCCTGAGCGGCTTCAGCTACGGCAAGCTCATGCGGGTCTGCGTGGAGCCGGGGCGCTACGCCGGCATGGCCACCCTGGGCGAATACGGATGGGACGGCTGGCTGGGCAGCTATTTTGCCAACCTGCCCGCCGAAGGGCTGACCATCCTCTCCATGCAGAACACCACCGACACCGGCACCTGCGCCGCCATGCGCAAGGTGCGCAATCTGCTGCTGGCCGCCGACAGCCTGGGCCAGCTGTGAAAGGAGCATGACGGAAAATGGACGCAAAAATTGTCTGCGGCAGGGACGTACCCCTGCAGCCCCTGGGCGGCGGAGTCAGCCGCCGGGTGCTGGCCTATTCTGAGCAGCTGATGATTGTGGAGGTCGTCTGTGAACAGGGTGGCGTGGGCAGCGTGCATACCCACCCCCACTGGCAGAACACCTATATCCGCGAGGGGCGTTTCCGCTTCACCATTAACGGCGCGGAGCACGAGGTGGCCGAGGGCGACTCCATCGCCTTCCCGCCGGACATTCCCCACGGCATGGTGTGCCTGGAGGCAGGCGCGCTGCTGGATATCTTCACCCCCATGCGGAAGGACTTTGTGCCTGAGGCATAAACGATCACGCAAAAGGGCGTTTCCGGTGCGATCAATCCGGAAACGCCCTTTTTCTCTGCCGTTATTTCACCCTGGCGAATACCATCCGCCCGGCGCTGGTCTGCAAAACCGAGGTCACCACCACCGCCGCGCTTTCTCCCAGCAGGCGGCGGCCGCCCTCCACCACCAGCATGGTGCCGTCCGGCATATACGCCACGCCCTGGCCGGGTTCCTTTCCCTCCTTGACAATCTGCACGGTCATCTCGTCCCCCGCAGCCACCGCGGGGCGCAGGGCAAAGGCCAGCTCGTTCAGGCTCAGGGCCCGCACCCCCGCCGCGCAGGCGGCCTTGTACAGCCCGC
>CAMDVP010000069.1 GCA_945877525.1 uncultured Clostridia bacterium
TCTCGGGCAGCGGTGTGTTTGCTATGCCCGGAATACGAAAACAGCCTTTTCTTGTGGGTTGGTTCCCGCAGGAAAAGGCTGTTTTGGGGTTAGGTTGTTGTCAATTTCGGCTCTGGCGCACAGAAGAAGCATTCCGTTGCTGTGCCTTGTTCCCGGAAAGTGCAGAATACCGCACTTTTCATTGTTTCTTATTATACACATAACCTGTCCGTTTTGCAACCGTTTGGGAGAATTTGTGCAATGGACAGGGTTTGCGGGCTCTGTCCCCAACGGAATGCTTCTTCCGTTGCGCAGGAAGGAGGACACCCCGTGGCACTGGAGTTGTATCCCCATCAGGCGCAGGTCAGTCAGGCCGTGGAGCGGATGTTGGCGGACAGGGGCCGGGCCGCGGTGATCCTCCCCACCGGCACGGGCAAAAGCTACATAGCCTTCCACTTGATTGAGCAGCACCCCGAAGCGGCCTTCCTGTGGCTGGCCCCATCGGAGTATATCTTCCGCACACAGCGGGAAAGCCTTCGCCGCACCAACCCGGAGTTGTCGTTGGAGAACGTGACCTTCTGCACTTATGCCAGCCTGATCTACAAAACCCCGGAGGACTTATCCGGGATAGTATGTGACTACATCATTCTGGACGAATTTCATCGCTGCGGCAGCGAATACTGGGGCGCAGCCGTCCAGTTGTTACTGGATAGCCACCCTCTGTCGAAGCTGTTGGGTCTGTCTGCTACCCATATCCGTTACCTCGACCACCAGCGCAACATGGCCGAGGAGCTTCTCGACAACTGCATCGCTGCCGAAATGACCCTGGGGGAGGCCATCGTCCGGGGCATTTTGCCTGCGCCGAAATATGTCACAACGGTCTATCAGTATCAAAAGAGTCTAACCCGATATGAGGAACG
The DNA here is from genome assembly GCA_945877525.1 of uncultured Clostridia bacterium. Lineage (GTDB taxonomy): Bacteria > Bacillota > Clostridia > Christensenellales > Aristaeellaceae > UBA11524. The sequence goes on from CAMDVP010000069.1 coordinate 900, forward strand.
GGTAGCGTCCCAGCGCAACCGCCGCAGCCGGGAGCGGAGCGAACGCTACCTGCAGGCCCTGCGCCGCACGCTGGAACAGGCGGAAGGTCTGGATGCCGTGTTTGCCAGGCACATGACAGACAGGCACGGGCGGTACATCGTTTTCTGCGCGGGCGTGGATCACATGCGGGAAATGCTGGCCCATGTAGACGAATGGTTCCACGCGGTGGATTCAGAGCCTCACTGTTATCAGGTCTACGCGGAGAATGCGGAGGCTTCTGGTGCATACAACGCCTTTCGGCAGGATGAAAGCGACCATTTGAAGCTGCTGTTCTGCGTGAACATGCTCAACGAGGGCGTACATGTGGAAGGAATTTCGGGGGTGATTCTGTTCCGACCCACAGTGTCTCCCATCATCTACAAGCAGCAGATCGGTCGCGCGCTGACCGCGGGTGGCAACAATATCCCGCTTATTTTAGATGTAGTGAACAACGTGGAGGGACTGTACAGCATCGACTCCATCGGTCAGGAAATGCTGGACGCGGCCTTCCGGCTGCGTTCGGAGGGGCAGGAAGGGCTGATTGTCCGGGAAAAGTTCCGGGTTATCGACCAGGTGAAGGACTGCCGGCGATTGTTCGAGCAGCTGGAAGGCAGCCTGCACATCGAGTGGGAGGAGTACTATCAGGCCGCCGTACAGTACCGTGATGAGCATGGAGACCTTCTGATCCCCCAGCGTTATGTGACGGAGGATGGCTGCCGATTGGGCCAGTGGCTGTCCAATCTACGGACGCGCTACCGGGAGCTGCGGGACGAGGACAAGACGGGCGCAATGCTGGAGCAGATTCAGCGTCTTGAAAGCATCGGGATGGAGTGGAACACCCATGAAACCAGATGGGACATGTACTTCGCCGCAGCGGAGCGCTACTACCGGGAACACGGCGATTTGCTGGTGCCAAGGGGGTATCAGACGGAGGACGGGCTCAAGCTGGGGTGCGGGTGGTTAATCAGCGAACATCCCGAAGGAAAAAAGGGAGTACCAACTGCGCTATGTTTGACCAGAGAATCCAGATGTTGAGTGGCATCGGTATGCAATAGTGATCTTGGACGCAGAGAGCGCAATAGGCTCTCATCCATAATCTCCAATCCGCCGTTTTCGCTGTGATGTCAGCACTCACATGACTGGTGTATACACTGCAGATGAGTGGCATTAACTGTTTTGCATATGTTCCTGAAACACATAGTGCTGACTCCCCTGCTGATGTAAAAGTACCCCATATCGAAGGATGTACGGAAAAAAGAACCACTGAAAACAGGCGATAAAGCAAGGAGGACTTCCATGAAGATCGCAGTTGCCGGAACCGGATATGTGGGGTTGTCGATTGCCGTGCTGCTGGCGCAGCACCATCAGGTCACCGCTGTGGATATCGTGCCGGAAAAGGTGGACATGATCAACCGGCGTCAAAGCCCGATCCAGGACGAGTATATCGAGAAGTACCTGGCTGAGAAGCCGCTTGATCTGCATGCAACGCTGAACGCACAGGAGGCCTATGCGGAGGCGGAGTTTGTGGTGATTGCCACGCCCACCAATTATGATGACAAGCAGAACTATTTTGACACCAGCGCCGTGGAAACCGTGATTCGCCTGGTGCAGCAGATCAATCCGAAGGCCATGATGGTGATCAAGTCCACCATTCCCGTTGGTTATACGGAAGCCATCCGAAAGAAGATGAACTGCAGCAACATCCTGTTCAGCCCGGAATTCCTGCGGGAAAGCAGGGCGTTGTATGACAACCTGTATCCCAGCCGGATCATTGTGGGTACGGACATGAACGACGAGCGACTGGTGAAGGCAGCCCGGGAATTTGCTTCCCTGCTGCAGGAGGGCGCCATCAGGCAGGACGTGGACACCCTGCTGATGGGCTTCACCGAGGCGGAGGCCGTCAAGCTGTTTGCCAACACCTATCTGGCGCTGCGGGTCAGCTATTTCAACGAGCTGGATACCTACGCCGAGATGAAGGGGCTGAACACCCGGCAGATCATTGACGGCGTGTGCCTGGATCCCCGCATCGGCCATCACTACAACAACCCCTCCTTTGGCTACGGCGGCTATTGCCTGCCCAAGGACACCAAGCAGCTGTTGGCCAACTACGCGGACGTGCCGGAAAACCTCATTGCCGCGGTTGTCGAGTCCAACCGGACGCGGAAGGACTTCATTGCCGAGCGCGTGCTGGAAAGGGCCGGCTGGACTGAGCAGGCAGCTGGCGATCCCGTGGTGATCGGCATCTATCGCCTGACCATGAAAACGAACAGCGACAACTTCCGGGCCAGCAGCATCCAGGGGGTCATGAAGCGCATCCTGTCCAGGGGAGCGAAGGTAATCATCCACGAGCCCACGCTGGAGGACGGCTCCACCTTTGCGGATTGTCAGGTCATCAACGATCTGGAGCGGTTCAAGGCAATGAGTCAGGTCATCCTGGCTAATCGCTTTGACAGCTGCCTGAGCGATGTGCAGGACAAAATCTACACCCGCGACCTGTTCAGAAGGGACTAATCCCATGGCAGACAGTTTTGCGCCCCGTATCAGCGTGATTATTCCGACCTATAACCGCCGTGCCCTGATCGGACGGGCTGTGGACAGCGCGCTGAATCAGACGGAGAAGGACATCGAAGTCATCATTGCCGACGATGGCTCCACCGACGGTACAGCGGAGCTGTTCAGCATGGCGCAGGATCCGCGGATACGCTATCTGCCCTTGCCGCACCGCGGCGCCTGCGCCGCCCGCAACGCGGGGGTAGAGGCCGCCCGAGGGGAATACATCGCGTTTCTGGACAGCGACGATGTGTGGCGGCCGGACAAGCTGCGGGTGCAGAAGAGACAGCTGGAGGATGCCCGGGCCGATGTGGTTTTCTGCGCCTTCGCAAGACACAGCCTTGGAAGCGATACCGCGGAGCGCTTTCCCGCAGGGGATGTGCCGCAGGGGCGGATTGAAAGCAGCAGCCTGCTGAGCAGCAACCTGGTCAGCACGCAGACGCTGTTCGGACGGGCGGCATGCATGAAGCAGAGCCGCTTTGATGAGCGCTTTCCACGCATGCAGGACTGGGAATACGCCATTCAGCTGGCCAAGCGCTGCCGGCTGTATTACTTCAGCGACGTGCTGGTGGATGTCTACCTGCAGCGGGACAGCATATCCAGCCGCCCGGAGCTGGCGCTGGAGGCTATGCGCCTGCTGTACGCCAAGTACCACGAGGACTACGAGGCCTCGCCGGAGGACACAGGCTCCATGATGGTGGCCTTCCACCACTATGCCGTGCAGTGCCGCCGGTGCTGCGCCCGGGAGTACAAAGCGATGATGATGGCCGTGCAAGGAGTGGGAAGCAGGCTGCAGCTTGGCAGAAGGGCTGTGCGCTTCACGGCAAAGGAGCTCCTGACGCTTGCCGGCGGAAGCAGAAAGGTGAATGCATGAACAGAATCTGGACCTCCGTCAGGCTGACTGTGACCAACTGCATCCGGTATCTTCCGCTGCTGAAGAACCTGATTGCCAGAGAGCTGAAGAAGAAGTACCGCAGCACGATGCTGGGCTATGCCTGGTGTGTGCTGAATCCGCTGTTCGTGATGCTGATTATGACCGCGGTGTTTTCCAATATGTTCCGCAACAGCATTGCCAACTTCCCGGTCTACCTGTTCTGCGGCAGAATGATCTATTCTCTGGCCACCGGCGGTGCAGCCGGCATCCTGCGCTCCCTGCGAGGAAACGGCAGCCTGATGCGCAAAACACGCATTCCCTATTACATTTTTCCGGTGGCCAGCTTCTGCTCGGCCATGGTTGATTTCTTCTTCACGCTGATCGCCTTTGCGCTGGTGCTGCTGTTTACCCGGACGCCGCTGTCGATTCATGTGGCGGCCTTTCCGCTGGTGGTACTGCAGGTGGCGATTTTCACCTTTGGCCTTGGGATGCTGCTGGCGGTGTGCAATGTGTTCATTCAGGACATCTCCTACCTGTACAACATTTTCACTGTGGCCTGGATGTACCTGACGCCCATGTTCTACCCGCTGAGTTCCCTGTCCGAGCCCATGCAGCATCTGATCAGCACCTTCAATCCGCTGTACTACTATATCGCGCAGATGCGCGGCATTTTCCTGGATCATGTCTGGCCCGACAGGCAGCTGATGCTGCTGGGTTTTTCCGTGGGCATTGCGCTGGTGGTCGTCAGCCTCCTGGCCTACAGCAAGGCCAAGAACACGCTGATTCTGTATGTGTGAGGTAAGACGGAATGGAGAAAATTGTTGTCAGCATCCAGGATGCCTCCGTGCGCTACAACCTTGCCACGCAGAAACGCCACGGGCTGAAGGATTATCTTCAGGCGCTTAAGCGACGGGAGCTTTTGTTTCAGGAGTTCATTGCGCTCAAAGATATCAGCCTGACGGTTCGGCAGGGGGAAAGCTGGGGCATTGTGGGCAAAAATGGCTCAGGAAAATCCACCCTGCTCAAGCTGATCACCGGCATTCTGCGCCCCTACAAGGGGACGGTGAGCGTGAACGGGACGGTCGCGCCGCTGCTGGAGCTGGGCGCCGGCTTTGATGGCGATCTCACCGGCCGCGAGAACATCATGATGAACGGACTGATCCTGGGCATGACGGAGAAGGACATACGGGCCCGGTTTGATGAGATTGTCGATTTTGCCGAGATTGAGACATTCCTGGACGTGCCACTGAAGAACTACTCCTCCGGCATGAAGTCGCGCCTGGGGTTTTCGATCGCCACCTGCGCCCGTGCGGACATCCTGATTGCCGACGAGGTGCTGGCCACAGGCGACAAGGCGTTTCAGCTGAAATGTGAGGAGCGGATGCAGGAGCTGCTCGCGGGCGGAACCACGCTGCTGTTTGTGTCGCACTCCTCCGCCGCTGTGAAGCGCATGTGCCAGAAGGCGCTGTGGCTGGATGCGGGGGAAATGAGAATGACAGGCGATGTGGGGGAGGTTGTGCAGGCGTATGAGGGCAGCGGACAGAGCGGAAAGTGATGAGCGCAGCTCCACTCTTTGATGTGTTTCCCAAGCATTAAATGCTGTTCCCTATGGCGGGATATGGTTTTAGGGTGTAGGGAGGAATACATATGAATCCAGTAGTTTCCGTTGTGATGCCAGTGCATAACGTGGAGGATTACATTTCTGAATCGCTGGAGTGTCTTCTGAACCAGACCTTCAGCGACTTTGAAATCATCTGCATTGATGATGGATCCACTGACAATTCCGTTTCGATCATTGAAAAATATATGGAGAAGGATTCCCGGATTATCCTGCTTCATCAGCAGAACAAGGGAGCCGGGGCTGCCCGCAACAAAGGCACGGAGGCTGCAAAAGGAACCTATATGATCTACCTTGACAGTGACGACCGGTTCCATAGTCGTCTGCTGGAAAAGGCAGTCTCTCTTGCCAAGGAAGAAATGGCTGACATTGTCGTATTTGATTATTATAAGTTTGAGGCTGATGAAAGCAAGAATCATTTCAGAAGTTTGATGCTAAATCATCTTCCTGTAAGCTTCCATCACTTTTCATGGGAAGATTGTCCTGATCATATCATGACGGTTATCAATCCAACCCCCTGGAACAAGCTTTACAGCGCAGATTTCATCAAAGAGCATCATTTCAGATTCGACGAAATCAGTTCTACCAATGACATTGCTTTTGCAGCTGTTACTGCCGCAGCTGCTAAACGAATTGCGTATGTACCGCGTGAACTTGTAGGTTATCGCATCGGGCATTCGGGCAGTATCACTTCAACGAAGAGAAAAAATATCAACAATGTATTGTTTGCGGTCAAGAGCGGTGTACGTCAAGCCCTCTCCCTTCCCTACGCCGACAAAATTGAGATTTCCATCGCGCTTTTCGCTGTGAAAAATCTGGTGGTTGCTCTCTGTCGCTATGTGACTGATTTCCACGATGAACAGGTCAGGGTGTTTTTCAACGAAGTAAAAGAATATTTGTCCCAGCCCCTGTTTGATCATATTCTTGACGCGGACGTCTTAACAGATAAGGAAAGCATAGCATTCCGAGTGATTCGTGAATGTACTTACGAGCATATCTGCGATCATTACTTCAGGCGTGTGATCGTATCCCTTACCAGTTGGCCGAAGCGTATTCACTGCGTTCGGAGATCACTGGATACCATTCTGCAGCAGACCCGCCCAGCCGACAAAATCATTCTCTGGCTCTCTCTTCAGCAGTTCCCTGACAGGGAAATCCCTGAGGATCTGATGGAGCTGGTCAATGAAGGAAAGTTGGATGTTGAATGGGTAGAGGATGACTACAAGCCCCATAAAAAATACTTTTACGCCATGCAACAATATCCCGATGACATTATTGTCACCATTGATGACGATTTGATCTACGAACCAACCCTGATCGAAAACCTTCTTTCCTCCTATCTGTTATTTCCCCATTGTGTCAGCGCTATGCGAGCACACCTGATTGTTTTTAACAACGATGGTTCTCCGGCATCCTATAAGGAGTGGATGCAGGAGGTAAGCTACGGCATATCAAGCCCCTCCATGCAGTTGTGCGCTACGGGCGGTGCGGGATGCCTGTATCCACCGCATCTCCTGCACAGGCATGTGTTTGACACAGACGCCATCATCCATTGTTGTCTCCGTGCAGACGACCTTTGGATGAAAGCCAATGAGGCTTTGTGCGATGTTCCTGTCGTTCTGGCCCCTGGACGCAAAAACTGCAGATATGTTCCCGATTCTCAGGACGTAGGGTTGGTTCATTTCAATGCTGGGCAGAATAATGAAAATGACGAGCAGTTCAAGGCAATAACAGAATGGGCTGACAGGCTTTTGGGTCAAGGAGTGCTGAACAAAAAGCTTCAAACCGTGCTGCCGGGAATGCCCAGGCATCCGTTTCTTACTGTGGAGAATGTACATTTCTTTTATGCTCGTTTCGCTCCCTCTCGGAAAGCAGCTGCCGCCACGCCGCCGTCTCCCGGAAGCGCACAGACTTCTTCCCGCATCGAGCACCCGACATCCTATGCAATAGGGCTGGCCATTACATGTGTTCCGAGGAAGATTCGTTCATGTGTGCATCTGATCCAAAGTGAAGGCTTACAGGAAGCAATTAAGTACACCTTGGGTAAGCTGCATTTGGCCAAATGAAACAAACGGCACCGAAAGGGATGTTGGTGTGAGCAATTTGGAGAAAAGATCCTATCATGTCGAGGCATTACGTTTTATTTTGGCTGCCGTCATTGTACTCTATCACATTCTTCACTCTGCCATTATTCCATACACAGGTGAGGCTTCTGATACGTACAATCGCTATGCGCAACTAACAGATTCTGCAAGCTTGCTTGTGCAATGCTTTCTTGTCATGGGTGGATACTATTTATATGGTACCTTAAAGAAGAAACCGGCATTTTGGTCATTTCTTACAGGGAGGTTTATACGTCTCTGGCCTGTTCTTGCATTTTCGGTGCTTATACTTGTTCTGACAGGTTATGAGTCGTTTGAAGATGCCTTCCTGGATATGTTTATGCTCCGTGCCACAGGTCTATCTTTGTCATGGCGTGGCATTATCTGGTATATTGGTCCTTTCTTCTGGTGCTCTGTTCTTATCGGCGGATTGTTTTCCTGTATGTCGCATTCTAAAGCAACTGTGCTTGTTTGTACCCTATCCTGGATAGGTTATGGCATCAGCGTGAATTACCTTCATGGCGGGCTTGGAAGAGATACGATTTGGAGCTGGCTCAGTCTCGCAATGGTCAACGTCTTTGGCGGGCTCACACTCGGCATGGTATGCAGGATGCTCCAAGAGGCTGTCCGCCGTAAAAAGGCAAGGTTTTCCTCGAAGATGAAATTGATGCGTTTTTCGCTCGTTTCTATCTTTGAGATTTCATATTGTGTCTATCTCTTTATGGTTGTTTTACTGAACAAGGGAGTTCCAAAGAATAAACTTGTATTTACACTCTTATTTGCGCTCTTCTTTGCTGTCTTTTCCTGTGGTGAAGGGATCCTATTCAAAGCAATGAACAACCGGATTCTTGGATTGTGTGGCAAGTATTCCTACTGCATTTATATGATGCAGCAGATTTCCTTCTATGTGATGATGCGCACCATCTGGGTTTGGTTCCCACAGGAAATCCTATTGCATCCAAAGCTGATGCTATTGCTCTCCACCATCATATCAATACTGTTCGGAATCGGTACATATTATGCTGTTGAAAAGCCAGCGTTGGTTTTCTGGAAGAAGCACACGTTGTTACACATTGCCCAATAAGCGCCCATATAGCCCGCCAGCCGAAAGGAGATTTCCATGATGGACGAAATAGAAATCAAGCTCATCCAAGCCGTCCTTTCCGTTCGCACAGCACGCCCAGACTGCATGCTGTGTCCGGCACAGGGGGTCGGCGCTTCAAGTTCTCTCCTTCTAATCAGTTGATACCTTCATTCAAACAAGACTCACCGCAACCAGCACATTATTCCACCATACTCAGCACTACACGACCTAAAGTCGATACCAAAGAAAGGGAAGCACGATGAACGATAGGGTTACAGAAGCGTTTTATGGCGCCATGGGTGAACGACTTCAAGAAGACACGCGCAGAAGGCTATTCTGGATTTGCGAGAAAGTAAAAGGTGAGTTCATTCTTGATGTTGGGTGTTCTCAGGGGATTTGCAGCATTCTTCTTGGTCGTGAGGGGTTCCATGTGACAGGCATTGATATGGATTCTCAAGCGATTGCCTTTGCGCAAGCCGAGCTTCAGAAGGAAGAACAGTCAACACAGGAAAAGGTGTGCTTTCTTGCTCAGAACTTTATGGATTATGAATCATCAAAACAAGCGGATACAGTGATTCTCTCAGAAATACTGGAACATCTGACGCATCCGGATAAAATTCTGCAGCATGCCTTCGCAATGCTGCGTGATCATGGGACAATGATCGTCACGCTTCCGTTTGGTGTGAACGATTTTCCAGACCACAAGCACACCTATTATCTTCAGGACGCATATAAGCTGCTTTCAGATTGTTCCTCCATCCGTGAAATCGTCATCTTTGGCAAGTGGATCGGTTTCCGCTGTGAAAAATCGGAAGAGCCCTCCATTCCTATTGACGACGAACTGATCGATCGTGTTGAAACAGCCATCGAGAATACGGAGCGCAGCAATCAGCAACAGCTTGCGGCACTCCGTAAATCCGTAGAGCAATACAAGAAAAACTATGAGACCGTCCGTGCAAACGAGCAGGCACTGGATAAGAAAATGAAAGCTGTCGAGAAGCAGCTTGTTCAAAAAGAAGAAGAGATTGCAGAAATAGCTGAAAACAACAGGAAAGAGTTGTCCGAGCTAACAAGCAAAAAGAACGCGGAAATTGCTGAGCTGACCGCCATGCATGCAGATGCGCTCTCCGATCAGGATCATATGCTGGCCGAGGCAGCGGCAATGCATGAGCAAGCACTGGCGGAGCTCGCTGCCATGAAGGACGCAGAGATTGCCGATCTAAAGGCTTCTTATGAGAATGCCCTTGCTATAAAAGACAGCATGCTCAGGGAAAGCAATGAATATGAAGCCGCATTACTCCAGATGTTAGCGCAATGCAAGCTAACGATGGAGGCTCTTCAACGAAGCCTTCGGGATATTCAGATGGATGTCTCTGAAAATGAGCAAAAACTGCTGACTGAAATCACGGCTTTGAAAAAACGCCTGGCAGAATCTGCTGAAAAGGAGAATAGTTTGCTCCGCGAAAGCACTGCCTTGAGACAAGAGACCAAAGATGCTCTACCTGGAGCCAACGCTCATCGTATGATGGAGCGCAGCCGTGTTGGCAAGGCCATGATGAAGATATTCTTCTGTTACCATAAGTTTAGAGAATGTATTGCCGTGAAGATACACAGAAATACCGGCAAAAAGAAAAAATCGGCATAAGGAGGGATCATACGTGGCAACCAATTATCGACGCATGGAAGAAGCGTCTCGGATGATTGAAAAAGCAATGCGGCAAATGGACAGCTATATAGAGCCAACTCATAACAAATCGTTTGTGCTCCGTAGCAATGTGCGGGAACTGAAGCAGCTGCGGATAGCCGCCATTTCTGATACCTTTACCAATGACAGCTTTTCGCCGGAATGTCAGTGGGTACAGATTCTTCCAGAATGCTGGCTGGAACAAATGGATGCCCTTCAACCGGATTTGTTTTTCCTGGAATCCGCATGGCAAGGCAAAGACGGAAAGTGGCAAGGGCAGGTCAACTATCCTTCTCCTACGTTGATTACGCTCCTGAGCTACTGCCACAGGCATCATATTCCCGTCATATTCCGCAATAAAGAGGATCCCGTTTATACGGATAGATTCATGTCCGCCGCGCGGTTGTGTGACTATGTTTTTACGACCGACGTCGATTGTATTCCCAAGTATCGCGCAGCACTTGGACATGATCGGGTGTACTATCTGCATTTTGCCGCGCAACCAAAGCACTATAATCCCATCGAAACCGAAGAACGTCAGCGGCGGATTTCCTTTGCGGGATCCTATTATCCGCATTATCCCCAACGCAATAAAAATCTATGGGATCTGATTCAAGCTGTCAAGGATGATATAGGAATTGACATCTATGACCGAAATTATTATGTAGACAATACGCCAAACAAATTTCCTTCGGAGTGGGCGCCCTATATTGTCGGAAACCTTCCATATGATCAGATTAAGCATGCGTACATTGGCTATCGGTATAGTGTGAACATGAATAGTGTTACACAGTCTAACAGCATGTTCGCTCGTCGAGTATTTGAGCTGATGTTGTCCAATACAATCGTATTAAGCAACTATTCAAGAGGATTGGATCAGGTATTTGGCGAGCTGGTCGTCTGCACAGACAATGGCCTCCAAATGGCAAAGCAGATTCAGGAATTGGAGAAAAACGACAACTACAGAAAACTGCGTCTTCGGGCGCTTCGCTGTGTGCTGGAAAGACATTTGTACGCTGATCGGCTGGATGAAATATGCAGCATTGTCTTTGGCGTGCATTTGAAGCCTTCGTTGCCGGAAGTGACAGTATTCTGCCAGGATGGAACGCATCCCGACGTAGACAGGCAGCAAAATGTTATCCTCCACGCGGTTCCCTTTGGAACAAGGCTTCCCGAAAACCAAAACGCATTTGTCACTGTATTTGATTGCAACTGCCGCTATGGTGAGTACTATCTGGAGGATCTGCTTCTATCAACCCGTTATTCTGACTATGCCGGCTATGGCAAGCCTTTGGATCAGGAGCATGCTTATCATGAGACAGATACGCTGTTGTTAAGAAGCGGCATTGTACAGGCAAAAATGCTGCGCGAGCAAGGCATCGAGCCTGCACCGGATACTCAACTGAACGGTTGTTTCCTGGCGGTAGATGAATTCCATTTTGCTCAGGACTCGGAGCCAGAATCTATCGAACCCGATCATTCTTTCACCGGCCTAACCCAAATAGCCCCTACAGATACCCTGTTTCAGCGGAATATGCTCTGCACTTATTCTGGCGG